>JAHDHI010000024.1 GCA_020631395.1 Bizionia sp. | reverse complement strand
AATTTCATTCTTTTGTTTAAAACTATGGATTTCCAATCCATAGTGGTTTATTTCAAAAAATAAGAGAGTTTATAATAGATGAGAGTTACGCTTATACTTCTAAAAAGCAATTTTTGAGTGCGCTAGTTTACATGCCATAGCTTGAGGCATTCCTTTGCAACACATTTAAAGGTTGTTCAAGAATTATTGGGGCATAACAGTATGAAAACTAAAATGTTGTATGCTCAAGTATCAAATAGAAGCATTTGTAACATGAAAAAACCTTTGGAGTTTCTTGACATTGACTAAAAGACAACTATTCTGCATTGTGCAATAACAATGGGTCTTTATCCGCTTTAGTACTTTGTGGGACTTGATGATTTTACCGTCCACATCAAGAATTTTCAAAGTTTGTGTTTTTGCATCGTAATCCCATTTTCCGGAAATCATCCCATGGCGATCCGTAGGGTGGAGGTATTTGCAACTACCATCCTCGTTCAATTCCATCTTGAAACGAAATCTGCTAGGGGGAAATTTTTTAAAATCAAAAGTACGAAAGACTCGGCCATTTGAATTCAATTGATTCTCTTCCAGAGAGTCGGTCCAAGAACCCAAGAGGTTAGAGTCTTCAACAGATTTCATTTGCTTGCTAGCAAAAGTTTTAGCCAAGTGTATGATGCAATAATGCTTTTTCAATTTGGTGTAAACTGGTTTTTTGTCATTGCCATATGACATCCTTTTAGGATATCTAAAATGTCAAAACATAAGGACAAACTCTATAAATGTGAATGCTTCTGTTTCTTCGAAAAGTCCATTAATATGAGACGTAATCTACGATTTCCAAACCATAGCCAATCATACCAACACGTTTGGTTTGTTGAGAATTGGAAATCAATTTCAACTTGTGGATGTTCAAATCATGCAGTATTTGCGCACCAATGCCAAAATCCCTGTCATCCATTTTTATTGCAGGAGCCTTAACTATTTCGTTCTCTTTCTGCAATTCCTTTAAAAGACTTAGGCGTTTCAATAGGTTCAAGGATTGTGCTTGTTGGTTTATGAACAATATGGCACCTTTTCCTTCCTTGTTTATAACGCTTATCATGTCATCCAACTTTTGGTCGGCATTGTTGGTAAGTGTTCCCAATATGTCATTGTTTACCAATGTGGAATTGATACGCGTCAAAACAGGCTCATTGGTGGTCCAATCCCCTTTTGTCAAGGCAATGTGCACTTGATTGTTTGTTGTTTGTTGGTAGGCTCTCAATCTAAATTTTCCAAAACGAGTTTCTATGTTGAAATCTTCTTTTTTGTCAATCAAGGAGTCGTGATCCATTCTATAGGCCACCAAATCTTCTATGGAAACAATCTTCAAGTCAAATTTTTTGGCTACTTCCATAAGTTGAGGCAATCTGGCCATCGTACCATCTTCGTTCATTATTTCCACAATCACTCCAGCAGGTTTCAAACCAGCCAAGCGGGCAAAGTCTATGGCTGCTTCTGTATGGCCTGTACGCCTCAAGACACCACCTTCTTTTGCCACCAATGGGAAAATATGACCTGGACGAGCCAAATCGAAGGGTTTGGTATCTGTATTTACCAATGCCTTTATGGTATGGGATCTATCGCTGGCGGAAATTCCCGTGGTAACACCATTACCCTTCAAATCCACAGAAACGGTAAAAGCGGTTTCCATGGGATCGGTATTGTTGCTTACCATCATGTGCAAACCCAAATCCTTGCAACGTGTTTCGGTCAATGGAGCACAAATGAGTCCGCGACCGTACGTAGCCATGAAGTTTATCATTTCTGGTGTCACCAATTCGGCGGCAGCAAGAAAATCTCCTTCGTTCTCCCTATCCTCATCATCTACGACAATGATGACTTTACCTGCTTTTATGTCGTTTATGGCTTCTTGGATGGTATTGAGTTTGGACTCCACTTTATGTTCGGGTTTGGTAATCATTGTAATGACTTTTTAGTTACGCAAAGATATTGCTTATTTGCAATTAAAGCATAAAATCAGATTTGATTTTTCGATTTCTGAATAGATGAATCATTGGATAGAAAATGAATCCAAAGATTGACAAGATGGGGTTGCTTGGTACTTTTTTCTGTTTCAAGTCGTAATAGATCGCCTTGAAGCTGAAGAATGCCTTTATGTAATGTACGCAATAGACGACAAACGAGATGGCACTCAATTGTATTCCTGAAGATGCCAATTGAGGCAATTTGTTGTTGTTGAAAACAAAGTACAGAATGAACAAGACCAAGGCTATGGCATAGAAGACATATGTAAAGTTTGCAACCGTCTTGTGATTTTTCAATAATGGGAGAGAAGCTTTGTACGTTTCGGTATTCCTAACTGTTTTTTCTTTGGCTTCAACATTTTCCACTTCGGAAGCTTCTTTGGCATTCATCTTCAAATCTTCTTCTATTTTCTTTTTTTGGAAGAAATAAAGAACGAAATACAATGGCAAACCGAAAAAGAAGAACAGCAATGCATTGGATATGGTCTCTTTCCCCAAGTGCTTCATCAGGTTGGAATGCTTTGAAAAGGATTTTATCAATGAAAACAAATAGATGATTTCCGCAACTATGCCAATGCCGAAAAGCGTATTTCCAAGAGAGGAGAATTTGTTGTTGCTTAGAATGCTAGCGGAAAGAAGCAAGAGTGTGGCAATGCCATATAGTATGAAGGCCAGTTTCGATTCTTCCTCGTATTCATTTTTCAAACGAACGGCCTGTTCATATTTTTGATTGGTAAAATGCCCTCCAAATTTCAATTCTTGTGTAGTGATTCCTCTGGAATTCAAAATGGCTACCGAAGAATTCTTGTAGGAAATGGCATAGTCGTATTGTCTGTAATTTTGTATGACGTCTATCAATTTGTTGTTGTCATAGCTTTCCAATGTTGCATATTCATTGGAGTTGGTACTCAAGAGAGCTTCACTCTCTGCAACTGTTTTTTTCTTGATTCCAAATAGCTTCTTAAGGGGCTCCAATAAGCCATCGGTTTCGAACAAACCTCGGTCTTTTGTGGCTCTAGTCGTTAGATAGATGCTTAGCGGCAACATGATCAAGGTAGAGAACCAAGTGGCTATGGCTGGATTGAAAGAGCCGTCCTTGGCACTGTTTTTGGCAAAGATTCCAATGAAGTGATAGGTTAAAAACAAAACTATGGCGATAACCATGGGCAAACCAAGTCCTCCTTTTCTAATCAAGGCTCCCAATGGGGCTCCAACAAAGAAGAGGATGATGCAGGCAAATCCCAAGGCAAACTTTTCATGAAAGGCAATGATGTGTTTGTTGAATCCAATCGTCTTGGTCTTTATGAGGTTGTCCTTTGTTGAAATGATTTGGATTGTGCTGGATGTGGCATTCACTGCATAGTCCAACAGTTGCGTTTGGCGCTTGGTCTTGAACAATTCCAAGATGCCTCCCGTGTAAATAGTGTCTTTTTTGCTGTCCACGGTAAGGTTGATCGTCCCAATGTTGGTACGGTTGTACAAGGACTTGGATATTGTGGAGAATACATCCTGTCTTTCTTTTCCCAACGAGTCTATGGCATAATCCAATTCGTTTACAGTTAACATGGTGTATTTGTCGCTATAGTTCTTTTCGTTCATGTCGACTGCATTTATTTGAGACAAGTCGATGTTCATAATGTATTTCTTGAAAAGACTCTTGGTAAAGGGACGCTTCAAGCGTTTTTTGTAGTCTTTTGGAGGAGTGTCGTCATAATGGTAACCGTCATACAATATCAATTGCAAGACATCGGACTTTTCATTGCTTGTAAGTTCTCCCGTTTTGGCAACCGTAGTCTTGTTGTTTCCCGTTCTTCCTTTTTGGCTTTGGTGTATGACAATGTTTTCCAAATACTGTCCACGATCTCCCGTCTTTTTGGATACCTTGATGTTGAAATCGTCTCCTATTTGATTGAACTGCCCTTCGGCTATTGCCATTGCGGGTTTCACCTTGGCTATGTTCTTTCTCAGGTTGTAACTGTTGTATTCCGCTCTAGGAATGACATTGTTGCTAAAGAAGAAGGTGGTTATTGCCAGCAATACGATGAAAACGCTTAGACCGGACATGGCACGTTGCAGTGATATCCCAGTGGATTTCATAGCTGCAAACTCATAGTTTTCCGCAAAATTCCCAAAGACCATTATGGAAGCCAACAATATGGTGAGTGGCAATATCAATGGAATTAGAGTGGGGGTGATGTAAAAAAGGAACTTGAGGACGGTGAGAATGTCCAAATCCTTACCTGCAAGCTCTTTTATGTACAACCAAATGGCCTGTAATACAAAAATCAGCATGAGTATGACAAACACGCTGATAAAAGTTTTAAGATAAGAGCTTAATATATATCTATCTAATATTTTCAAGGACTATTCTAATCTAATGTATTGATGTAGTAATCTACATATTTACTTTCGTCAAAGGTAAACAAGGTTTTTGAAATAGGTTCATTTGTTTTAAAAGAATTAACAGTAAGTGTCGTCTTTGTTCCGTTTTTGCCTATTTCGATTAAGTTGTAGATATGCTTCGTCTGTGCATCTATACCCAACAGTATGTACTTGATTTCAGAATTGGAATCGATTGGAACCAATTTCACATATTGAATCTTTCTACCCTTGACCTTCTGTACGATGTCCATTTCGTAGGTAAAACCATCTTCATAGAAGGAAAGCATCTTGCTCGGGGTGATGCTGTTTTCATCCTCTGCACTTTCAGAGGAAATGGTTACTTCTTCATCTTCAGGGCTGATGGAATACAGTTTGGATCCGTCAAATATTCTGGTGATGCCCAGTATGTTGAGTTTGTATTTGTCGCCTTGCATCTTGACGTCGCCCCTTGTTTCTTGTTTGATGTTTTCCTCTAGGTTTTCCAATACGTATTTGAAGTCTATGGCAATGTTGTCATAGCTTTTTACTTTTTGCGATACTTCGGACAATAGTGCTTTTGCATTGTCTTTGCCTTGGGCAAAAGTTGTCGAACTCACTAATAATAAGAGTAATAATACTTTTTTCATGGTAAATTTTTAATTTGTCGTTCCCATTTGTGAGGAAACCTATTTATTTTTTAAAGATTTTCATTTGCTAAATGTTCATCTAATGCCGCCAAATCTGTAATTAGGACTTGCCTTGCCTTGCTACCTTCAAAACCTCCAACAATGCCAGCTGCTTCCAATTGATCTATTAGACGACCAGCTCTGTTGTATCCTAGTTTTAATTTACGTTGCAATAAGGAAGCCGAACCTTGTTGGGCCGTCACTATGATTTCGGCAGCTTCTTTGAACAATTTATCTCTGTCTGAAATATCTATATCAAGAGTTGTGCCACCTTCTTCACCAACATACTCTGGAAGTAGATAAGCATCTGGATAAGCTTTTTGAGAACCAATGAAATCGGTGATCTTTTCAACTTCAGGGGTATCGACGAAAGCGCATTGTATTCTTATCAGGTCATTGCCTTGGGTATAGAGCATGTCTCCACGACCAATCAATTGATCTGCTCCAGAACCATCCAAAATGGTGCGGGAATCTATCTTGGATGTGACCCTGAATGCAATTCTGGCAGGGAAATTGGCTTTTATGATACCTGTTATCACATTTACAGAAGGTCTTTGGGTAGCAACTATGAGGTGTATCCCGATGGCACGAGCCAATTGAGCGAGACGAGCTATTGGTGTTTCCACCTCTTTACCTGCAGTCATGATCAAATCGGCAAACTCGTCGACAACCAATACGATGTAAGGTAGGAATTGGTGTCCATCATTTGGATTCAGTTTGCGAGCTTTGAATTTGGAATTGTATTCGGCAATGTTTCTACAAAATGCATTTTTGAGCATTTCGTATCGGTTGTCCATTTCAATGCACAAGGAGTTCAATGTGTTTATTACCTTGGTGTTGTCTGTTATTATTGCTTCTGCACTATCAGGAAGTTTTGCAAGGTAATGGCGTTCTATCTTGTTGAAAAGCGTCAATTCCACTTTTTTCGGATCGACCAAGACAAATTTGACTTCTGCAGGGTGCTTCTTGTATAGCAATGATGTCAATACGGCATTTAGTCCAACCGATTTTCCTTGTCCAGTGGCACCAGCCATGAGCAAGTGAGGCATCTTCGCCAAATCCACCACGAAGGTTTCGTTGCTAATGGTCTTACCCAAGGCAATGGGAAGCTGCATTTCTGATTTCTGAAATTTCTGAGAGGCAATTACGGAACGCATGGAAACAATGGTGGAATTCTTGTTTGGAACTTCTATTCCAATGGTTCCCTTTCCAGGAATGGGAGCGATGATACGAATTCCCAAGGCCGAGAGCGACAAGGCGATGTCATCTTCCAAGTTTTTTATTTTGGATATGCGGATTCCTGCTTCCGGTACGATTTCATACAATGTAACTGTCGGACCAATGGTTGCTTTTATGGTAGCTATGCCAATCTTGTAGTTGTTTAAAGTCTCTACGATGCGGTTTTTGTTGTCCTCAAGCTCTTCTTGATTTATGGTGATGCCTTCTGTATCGTATTTTTTCAATAGATCCAAGGGAGGGAATTGGTAATTGCCCAATTCCAATGTCGGGTCGAAGAGTCCAAAGTCGGCAACGAGTTTGTCGGACAAGTTGTCCGTTTCGGATTTTTCTTCCACGATGTCCTCTACTTTTATTTCTATGTTTTCTTCCTCTTCTTCTTTGGGTATTTCCACTTCCAATGTCGTGGAAGGCTTGTCTTTCTCTCTATCCGTCGTTTCAGGCTTTGAGTAGTTTTCTATGGAAGGTTCCAAATCCTCCTTGGGAGTTTCGAAAGCTGTTTTTATTTGTTCAGCTTCCTCAGTTAGGCTATTGTCTATTGGAATGATGGTCTCAATGTCGCTGGAAGCTTCTTCAAATTCCGATTTAATGTCGTTTTTTGCATTTTTGAAGAGAGATGCTATGTGTTGGGGTGTGATTTTCAATCTAACGGCCAGATAGGTTATCAAGGCGAAAAGCAACAACATGACAGTTCCTATCTTGCCAATGTAGTCTTGTAGGTACATGTTTATTTCATAACCAATGACACCACTCAACAAACCATTTCCATAGGCAAGAAAGCCAAGTAGGACGGACAACCAAATTATTATTATGATTCCCCAAAACCAATGTTGGCGCAATTTTTCCTTCTTGAGATCCAATACGATGTAGATTCCAGAAAGAAAGATCAACCCAGATATCATGAAGGAAGCTATTCCAAAACCACGTTGAATGAACAAGTCACTTAACCAAGCCCCAAATTTACTGAGCCAATTTTCGGATTTTACCTGTCTTGATGAGAATTCACTTAATGTGCTTTGGTCTGCTTCTCCCGTAAACAGAAAAGATAGGAAGGCTATAAAAAAAAGAACGCCCAAAATAATTAAAAAACTACCTACTACAAGTTTTTGCTGGCTATTTAAAACGAAACTAGGAAGTTTGAATTTTGGTCTTGATTTTTTAGTTGATTTTGTTTTAGGTTTTGATTTTGTTTTCGCCATTCTCTGCTTTTAGATTAAACAAAAATACAAATACTTAACGTTTATCCTAATTGATAATTGCATTAAAATGAAAGCTTGTCATTTTTGCTTTGCACATTGAGAAGGAAAATAATTTGAAGGAGAGAATGCAATCAAAACGGTCATAGTCCCTCCAAACCAATGCTAGAAGACCTTGGGGATGTATATGATGCATCCAATGACTACGGCAGCCACTGCAAAAATAAAAACGGCACCAGCAGCCAAGTCCTTTATGAGTCCAATTTTTGGATGATGATCGGGGTGAACGAAATCTGCAATTTCCTCTATGGCCGTGTTGACCCCCTCAATGGACATGATCAAGGCTATGATTAGGATTTGGACAATCCATTCCGTAGCAGACAAATCGTAATGGAAACCCGCTATGGTCATAATCACCCCAATGAAGAATTGTACTTTCAGACTCGCTTCTGTGGTGATGAGGAGGTATGCGCCTTTGAAAGCATAACCAACGCTTTTAATTCGATTTACAAGGAAGGAGTCTTTTTTACTCATTTGAAGAGCGTGGGAATTTATAGGGATGGTTTGATTAATTGAGTGCAATCGAATTGTACAACTTTCATTGATTTTGGATTGCACTCAACTATAGGTATTTAAACTTTGTTCTCGACCGACTGGAGAAACAATACGTTATTCATCCAACAGGGCATATAACGATGCCTTGTAGTTGGGCTCGTCTGCAACTTCTGGAACTTGCTCGGTATACTTTACAATGCCGTTTTCATCTAGGACGATGACACATCTTGAAAGCAATCCTTCAAAGGGACCGGTAGCAAAATCCAATCCATAGGCTTTGCCAAAGTTACCATCTTTAAAATCTGATAGCATTAAAACGTTTTCCAAGCCTTCCGCTCCACAAAAACGGTCTTGTGCAAATGGCAAGTCTTTGGAAATGCAAAGTACTTTCGTATTTTCCATTTCTGAAGCTTCTTTGTTGTATGCTCTTACGGATGCAGCGCAAGTACCGGTGTCCACACTTGGAAATATGTTCAACACAACTTTATGTCCTTCAAAATCCGATAGTTCCTGAGAGGACAAATCACTTACTGTTAGTTTGAAGTTCGGAGCCTTTGTACCTACTTTTGGTAGGTTTCCAGAGGTTTCTACAGGGGTTCCACCTAATGTAATTGATGCCATTTTCTTTAAATTTTAAAATTGAAGATTAAAAATAAACATTAATTGGATGTCACGCTCAATATTTCATCAATTTCTTTATAAATAACTTTGAATTATTGAAATTATGATTTGCCATAATTAATAACTATTATAAAATAAGAACAATCAATTTTTTGAAGTCGGATGGAAGGTATAATTTTCTAATTTTAAGAAAAATAAAAAACTAAGAGTATGGACAATATGAATAATCACAATGATGGGGACATAGGTAAATGTCCTTTTATGGGGGGAACCCACAAGGAAAGTGCAGGAGGAGGCACTACCAATAGGGATTGGTGGCCAAATCAGCTGAAATTAAACATTCTTCGTCAAAATTCAGAGAAATCGGATCCAATGACAAGCGGATTTGACTATGCATCTGCATTCAACAGCATCGATTATGCCGAACTTAAGAAAGATGTCATTGAATTATTGACGGACTCGCAAGACTGGTGGCCTGCAGACTATGGACACTATGGCCCATTGATGATACGTATGGCATGGCACAGTGCAGGTACATACCGCGTTGGTGATGGACGTGGAGGGGCAGGTTCTGGTACACAACGCTTTGCACCATTGAATAGTTGGCCAGACAATGGGAATTTAGACAAAGCCCGTTTGTTGCTGTGGCCAATCAAGAAGAAATATGGAAAGAAACTGTCGTGGGCGGACTTAATGATTTTGGCAGGTAACTGCGCTTTGGAATCCATGGGATTCAAAACGTTTGGATTTGCTGGTGGTCGCGAGGATGTATGGGAACCGGAACAAGATGTCTATTGGGGTTCTGAAACCGAATGGATGGGCAACGATGCACGCTATGAAGATGGAAAGCTTTTGGAAGGACATTTGGGAGCCGTGCACATGGGACTCATCTATGTAAATCCAGAAGGCCCAAATGGAAATCCAGATCCATTGGAATCTGGGTATGACATTAGGGAGACATTTGGACGTATGGCAATGAATGATGAAGAGACGGTAGCGCTTGTAGCTGGAGGACATACCTTTGGAAAAGGACATGGAGCTGCAAATCCTGACAAATATGTAGGAGCAGAACCAGCAGGAGCCTCTATGGAAGAAATGAGCTTGGGGTGGAAAAACACATTTGGTACAGGTGTTTTGGATGATGCCATCACCAGTGGTTTGGAAGGTGCTTGGACACCAAACCCGATCCAATGGGATCATGACTTTTTCGAAGTGCTTTTGAACTATGATTGGGAATTGACCAAAAGTCCAGCAGGAGCACATCAATGGACACCTACGGCAGCGTCCAATGCAAAAATGGCCCCGAAAGCGGGAGACGCTTCAGGAAAGCAAGCATTGATGATGACTACTGCGGACATGGCATTGAAGATGGATCCCAAATACTTGGAAATCTCCAAGCGTTTTCATAGAGATCACAAAGCATTTGAAGATGCCTTTGCCAGAGCATGGTATAAGTTGACACACAGGGATATGGGGCCTGTTAGCCGCTATTTGGGGCCAGAAGTACCCAAAGAAGAATTGATTTGGCAAGATCCGATTCCAGAAGGGGTAAAACTTTCGGATGGAGACATTGCAACTTTAAAAGGAAGCATTCTAGCTTCCGGATTGACGGTTTCCCAATTGGTAACTACTGCATGGGCATCTGCATCAACGTTCAGAGGGTCTGACATGAGGGGAGGAGCCAATGGTGGACGCATACGTCTAGCACCTCAGAAAGATTGGGCTGTCAACAATCCAGTAGAATTGAATAAAGTATTGACTGTCTATGAAAACATTCAAAAAAACTTTGAAGGTGCAGTCTCAATTGCCGATTTAATCGTTCTTGGAGGATCAGTTGGAGTGGAGTCTGCTGCCAAGAAAGCAGGTCACGACATAACGGTACCTTTTACCAGTGGAAGGGGAGATGCATCACAAGAACAGACGGATGTTGAGTCTTTTGCGCATTTGGAACCAAAGGCAGATGGGTTTAGAAATTATTTAAAGACAGGTTTGAAGTTGGCTGCTGAAGAGTTGTTGGTGGATAGAGCACAATTGCTAACATTGTCAATTCCTGAAATGACGGTGCTTGTTGGAGGTTTAAGGGTAATTGGAGCGAATTTCGATGGTTCTGAACACGGCGTGTTTACAGATGGTCGAGGTGCTCTTTCAAATGATTTCTTTGTAAATGTTTTAGATTTCTCCACGACATGGAAAGCGACTACATCCAACGATCAAGTCTTTGAAGGTCGAAACCGCAGAACAGGAGAAGTAAAATACCTAGGAACAAGAGCAGATTTGATTTTTGGTTCGAATACAGAATTGAGAGCCGTTGCAGAAGTATATGCAGCAGACGATGCCAAAGAAAAGTTTGTAAGGGATTTTGTCTCTGCTTGGACAAAGGTGATGAACTTGGATCGTTTTGATTTGGCTTGATTTCAAAATTCAGGAAAGATCACATAATAAAAAAATCCACTTCAAAAGAAGTGGATTTTTTTGTTTGTTGTTTTCTTTTTCTATTTGTCTATAGAACCCAAAACACGTTTCATGAAACCATTCAAAGCTTCTTTTTGAGGAGTACCATCCTTAATCATTTTATTCACTTCGATGGCACCATACATATTGGAGATGAGTTCTCCAATGACATCCAGCTCTTCATCTTTAAGAGATGGGATTTCTGTCAAAGCTTCCAATGTTTCAATGGTTTCCACAATGTAATCTTCGTCATTGCTTTCTATGAATTGTGTTAAGTGTTTTATTACCGGTAATTTCATGATAGATGGATTGTTAAGACAAAATTGTTTATAGAACTTCGTCAACCAATGTCTTTAAAACATCGAATTTGTTAGTTTGTACTTGATTTACAAAAGCACCATTTTTAAAGGCTGCAAATGTAGGCAAGTTGTCCACCGTTGCCAATTGCCTGGATTCTGGAAACTTTTCAGCATCGGCTATTATAAAGGTAATACCATCGAACTCAGAAGCCAATTTCTTGACTTTTGGTTTCATAATGCGACAGTTACCACACCAAGTTGCTGAATATTGTACGACTACGGTTTCGTTGTTGGCGACAAATTCACTTAGGTTGTCTTGACTTAATTCTTGTACCATTATTGAGAAATTAGTTTACGTGAGCAGCCAAATATTCTGCAGTTGCATTCCTGTTGGCATTCATAGCCTCTTTTCCTTCTTCCCAGTTTGCTGGACAAACTTCTCCTTTTTCTTGTACGTGAGTGTAAGCATCCACCAAACGTATGAATTCGTTTACGTTACGACCCAATGGCATATGATTGATACCTTCATGGAATACGATCCCATCTTCATCGATCAAGTAAGTTGCTCTATAGGTTACATTGTCTCCATCTACGGTAACGATGCCAGTTTCGTCATTGTATTGCTCGTTGGTGATGTCCAAGATCCCCAAAGTGGAAGCTAGGTTTCTATTGGAATCCGCTAAAAGTGGGTAAGTCACACCTTCGATTCCTCCATTGTCCTTTGCAGTGTTCAACCAAGCAAAGTGTACTTCTGGAGTATCACAAGATGCTCCGATGACGATCGTGTTTCTTTTTTCAAATTCTGCTAAAGCAGCTTGGAAGGCATGCAATTCAGTTGGACAAACAAAAGTAAAATCTTTTGGGTACCAGAATAACAATACTTTTTTCTTGTTGTTTTTTGCTTCTTCAAGAACGTTCAATTTGAAAGTATCTCCCATTTCGTTCATTGCATCCACATTTAAGTTTGGAAATTGTTTTCCTACTATAGCCATTTGTATTTAATTTTATAATTAATGATTCGTTTTTTCAAGGCGCAAAGATACACCTGATTCCATGTAATATGTAGTAATAAAATTTTAAATCTTTATTAAATGATAGATTTAATTTATTTTAAATTGAAATTTAGATAATTACGATTTATTTAGATCTCAACTGC
The DNA here is from genome assembly GCA_020631395.1 of Bizionia sp. Classification (GTDB taxonomy): domain Bacteria; phylum Bacteroidota; class Bacteroidia; order Flavobacteriales; family Flavobacteriaceae; genus JAHDHI01. The sequence continues at coordinate 46,806 of JAHDHI010000024.1, read as the reverse complement.
TTTATCTTTATTGAAAAGGCAGCAAACAGCAAAGTCATGAATGGACTGAGTATGCTAAAGAATACATATGGAATGTAAGCAGTAGCTCCTGCGTAGCCAAACAATACTTTTGAATGATACGCCCCACAAGTATTCCAAGGAATTAAAACCGATGTTACCGTACCGGAATCCTCCAAAGTCCTACTAAGGTTTTCTGGAGCCAAACCTCTGTCTTCATAAGCCTTTTTAAACATCTTCCCAGGAACAACCAAGGCCAAGTATTGATCTGAGGCAGTAAGGTTCAGGGCAAGGCAACTAGCCACCGTGCTTGCAAACAAGCCGAATGTAGTGGTAGCCATGTTCAATAGGGATTTGGTAATTCTAGATAGGGCACCTATGGCATCCATAACACCTCCAAAGACCATAGCACATACTATCAACCATATGGTTCCGAGCATGCCTTTCATTCCACCAGCCGTAAATAGGTCATTCAATTCTGGACTGGAGGTCTCTACGGCAGTATCTACGGTCAAGGCATTCATTATGCCCTGGTATGCAGATTGGAATGTCAATGATTCTGCACCTGCAATCTTAACGACAATGTCCGGTTGCGCAATTAAAGCGGCTATGCCTCCAAACAAAGAGCCTAGCAACAAGGCGATTAGAGGTGGCGTTTTTTTAACGATCATTACTATTATCAATACAGGAACGATGAACAGCCAAGGGCTTATGTTGAAGGCTCCCTCTATTGCTGCCAACTTATCTTCTATTTGTGGTGTACCACTCGTGTCTAAGTTCAACCCGATGATAATGAATATGATAAGTGTAATTACTATGGTCGGTATTGTAGTCAATGCCATATATTTGATGTGACTGAAGAGTTCTCCTCCAGCCATTGCAGGTGCAAGGTTTGTCGTGTCACTGAGTGGAGACATCTTATCTCCAAAGTATGCCCCAGACAAGACAGCTCCAGCTGTCATTCCAACAGATATGCCCAATGATTCACCTATGCCGACAAGTGCGATACCAACCGTAGCAGAAGTAGTCCATGAACTTCCAGTGGCAATTGAAATTATTGAACAAATGATTACACATGCCGCTAGAAAGATCGTGGGATTCAATATTTGCAAACCATAATAGATCATGGTAGGTATGATTCCGCTGATCAACCATGTTCCAGCCAACGAACCTACCATCAACAATATCAACAATGCCCCAGTTGTGGATTTTACATTCTCTGCAACTTCTTCAAGCATTCTTTTATATGAGACTTTGTTTCTAAAACCAACAATGGCTGCTACGGCTGCTCCCAACAAGAGTACGAATTGATTGCTTCCGCTCAAGGCGTCATCTCCGTAGACAAAGATGTTGTAGGCTAGCATGCCTACAAGGGCTATCACGGGAATCAACGCTTCCCATATGTTAAGCTCTTTGTTGTCGATGATTTTTTGATTTTCCATGTCTATTTCGGAGAGATTGTCGTCTTGCATTCGTGTTTTTTTTAGATGTGTAATGTTACGATTTTAGTAGAAGTTATGCAAATTGAATTCGTTGCTGTAAATTAGCACGTTATATGGATTCAATAACTCAAATTGTATTAGGGGCTGCTTGTGGAGAAGCGGTTTTGGGAAAGAAAATTGGTAACAAGGCACTTTTGTTTGGAGCCATTGGTGGAACTATTCCAGACTTGGATGTTTTGATGGGAGGGCTTTTGTATCACAATGAGATAGATGCCATGCTGTTTCATCGTGGTTTCATGCATTCCATTCTATTTTCCGTGTTGGGTGCATACTTGTTTGGATGGTTGGTGCATAAAATGTACGATTCAGGAAAAAGAAAGGGGTCTACTACTATGAAAAATTGGATTTCATTGTTTTTTTGGTCACTGTTTACACATCCCATTTTAGATTGCTTTACACCTTATGGGACACAATTGTTTGCTCCTTTTTCAAATTATCGCGTTGCTTTCAACAACATAGCGGTTGCAGATCCCCTATATACATTGCCATTCTTGATATGTGTGATTGTTTTGATGTTTTATGGAAGGAATAATGGAAAACGACGCTCATGGCTTAAATTCGGGATTGGAATAAGCTCAATCTATATGTTGTTTACCATTGGGAACAAATTATATGTCGATTCGATTTTCAAAAGCTCATTGAACGAAAGAAGGGTGAAATATTCTCGTTTCAGTCTGCAACCCTCCATTTTAAACAATGTCCTATGGTATGGCATTGCGGAAACCAAAGACTCTTATTTGGTTGGGTATTATTCTTTGCTAGATGTTGGAAATCGTTTTTCGGATTGGGAAGTATTGCCTAAGCAGCGAGCTATAGATGTTGATGAGCACAAAGACCTTAAATATTTGGTTTGGTTTAGCAATGGGTATTTCAGCGTCTATGAAAACAATGATGGGACTTATTCATACAATGATTTGCGTTACCCCTTGATTAAGAGTGACAATGGATCTTCCTCAGTATTTAGACTCATCTTGTTTGAGGAAGAGCAACGTTTGAACATGAAGCCCTTCGAACCTAAAACTGATGATTTTAGAAATGCAATGGCTACGCTTTGGAAGCGATTGAAAGGCGTTTAATCGTGATTTACATACTTTTCATCTAATAATTGAGTTTTTATATTCATAAGTGTTTATATGGTCTATTTTCGCGCCAAAAAAAACATTCATGCAAAGATCCCTCGCTTTAGTATTAGTTATTTTTATATCAAAAATCAATGCCCAGGTTGGCATCAACAACACAAATCCACAGGCTTCTTTAGACATTGTTGCAGACGCACCGGCAAACCCAAACGCGAATGATGGTTTGTTGATACCGAGACTGGATAGGTTTCCTGCCACCAATCCAACTGTGAATCAAAATGCAATGATGATTTATTTGGGCAACGACTTGACGGCAACCAACATAAGCGGGATATCCAAAGACTATGCTGCCGGCTTCTATTACTGGGACAATGCACAAACGGATTGGATTCGATTTTTGCAGAAAGATGGATGGAACATTGAAGGCAATGACAATGTAAGGAGTGGTATACATTTTCTAGGAACGACAAACTCCGAGGAAGTGGATTTTAGGGTGGACAACACATTTGTGGCCCGTTTGACCAAATTGGGCCAATTTGAGTTGGAGTCGGAAGGAAGAAGCCTGCTCATAGGCTATGAAGCTGGCGACGACTATGTTGCAGATCCAGGCACGTCCGAACAAAACATATACATAGGTTATCAGGCAGGGAAGGATACGGACAATGCAAAAAAAAACGTCGCTGTTGGTACGTATGCCATGAGAAACAACGACGATGGTGACTTCAATACGGTCGTTGGAGATGAAACTATGACGAACAATGACGATGGCTCCCGAAATTCCGCTTTTGGCAAAGATTCCCTACATAACAACGATGATGGCAATGACAATACGGGAATAGGGTACAATGCATTGGTAAACAACACGGATGGTGAGGGGAATACGAGTATAGGTAGCAATGCAGGAAAAACCAATACGACAGGTACCAACAATGTCTTTTTGGGTAGCAATGCAGATACCAGTTTTGGATGGCTTACGAATTCCAGTGCCATTGGCAATGGTGCGCAAATTACAGAATCCAACCAAATCGTCTTGGGAAATGCCGCCGTTCAGAAAGTATCTACATCTGGGGTCATAACGGCAAAAAGTTACGTTGCCACGGTCGGAGCGGCTACTGGTTATGCGGATTACGTTTTTGAAAGATATTATGATGGAAATTCATCGATAAATGAAGAATATAAGTTTTTAACGATAGAACAAGCAGAAGCTTTTGTAAAGGAGAAAGGACACTTGAAAGGAGTAAAGTCCTATGAGAGCATCAAAAACAACGATTTCAAATATGATGTGGCTACCTTGGCATTGTCTTCATTGGAAAAAATAGAAGAGCAATTTTTGTACATTACGCAATTGAATGCACGCTTGAAATCCCAAGATGAGGAAATAAGAACATTGAAAGCACGTTTGGAACGAATAGAAAGACTATTGGAAAAAGAACAGTAGAAGAAAATACCCCGAATCACACTCAGAAATTAGTCGACCTCTTCCTTTTAAGGAAGCAACCACCTACAAAAGCCTAAAGAAACCTTTAGGCTTTTATTTTTTCAATTTGAAAACATGGTTCTAATTGGATGGGGCTTTGGTTTTCAATTCTCCAATCATTCTTACTTCATTCTTCATCGTATTGAAGTTTGGAGAATGTTTAGTTACGCGTTCTATCAGTTTCTTGTAGTCTTTTTGAGTTCCATTGCCATCGACATGGAAAATGAATTTCAATTCGGGAAAGCCAACATTCGTCTCATTGTCAATTCCCAAAAAACCATTTAGATCCAATTTGCCATCTATTTCGATTCTCAATTTGTTTATTTCAATGTTCATTGCCGTAGCCCCAGCCATGAACGTAACAGCCATGCAACCGGCCAAACCTCCCAACATGTATTCTGCAGGGTTGGGAGCATGATTGGCTCCAAGCAATTGAGAGGGCTCGTCTATGACAAACTCAAAGTCTCTCACAATCTTATGATTGCCTAAAACCATATTTTTGGTTTTTACCATTGTCTTTGTTCCGCTAACCCAGTCAAGGGCGATGCCATAGGATGCGTTGCCTTCGTTGCGGTCTTCCTTTACTTCATTGGCAAATTCGCTAAGTCCGGAAATGTTTATGTTGTTTAGCATACAGTTTGTTTTTTAAATACGTTGTTTATTGCTTGTTCGAAATCTGCTATTAAATCTTCAATGTCCTCAATGCCTACAGACAGGCGAATAAGGCCTTCGTTGATGCCTATGGCTTTTTGTTGCTCTTTGGTAAGAGAAGCTTGTGAAGTATTGTATGGTAGGGAAATTAAGCTTTCCACTCCTCCGAGGCTAGTCGCTTCCTTGGGTAATTTCAAATGACTCAACAGGCAGTGGGCATTCTCATTTCCTCCTTCAATTTCAAAACTTATCATTCCTGAATATCTTCCTTTCATTTGAGATTTTGCCAAACCATGTTGGCCATGGGATGCCAACCCCGGATAATAGACTCTTTTTATCTTGCCATGCGATTCGAGATAATTGGCTAGTTGCAATGCATTTTCGTTATGCGTTCTCATTCTAAGTGCAAATGTCTTCAAACTCCGCTCCAATAAAAAGCAAGCATGTGGATCCATTGAACCTCCATTCTTTAGCATCTGAGGCCAGATGCGATCTATGAGCTTACGAGACCCGGATACGGTTCCTCCAATGAGATCGGAATGTCCATTCAAGTATTTCGTTGCAGAATTCACAACCAAATCTACTCCCAAATCCAATGCTTTGACATTGTATGGTGTTAGAAATGTATTGTCTATTATGACTCTTAAATTGTATTTTTTCCCCAAAGCAACCAAATCCTCCAATGGTGTTATCTTTAACAAAGGATTTGTCAATGCCTCAAAGTATAGAACTTTCGTGTCGTCTTGTATAGCCGCTTCAATGGCACCCATGTCTGTTGGGGAAGTAAAAGTAACGGACATGCCATAACGGTATAGGTCTTCATAAAGGAAATTATAGGTGCCACCATATATGTCTCTCGATGATACTACATGGCTACCTTTGTCCAAGATAGCCAGCAATGTCGATGAAATCGCTGCCATGCCAGATGCAAAAACTATGGAACTCTCTGCATTTTCCAATGATGACAGTTTTTCTTGAACGCTCCATTGTGAAGGATTGCCATATCTGGAATATATCATTTCATCTCTACCACGACCTTCTTCTATGGCTTTGTAGGATGATTCATTCAAGTAGAATGTAGAGCATTGATAGATAGGTGTGCCCAAGGCATTGGTATTTGGGTCGTTATATTGCCCAGCATGTACAGATTTTGTGGAATCCTTGAATTCAGCATGAGATTCAGGTTGAAGCGTTGGCCCCTTTTCCCTTTTGCGTTTCAAATCATTTAACCAAATATCTTTTTTGTCATTCATTCTCAGGTTATTTTATATGGAGACTAATTGTTCTTTTTTCTTTTCTTTTAAAGAGGGGTTTGCTATTGTGGCATCATTTAAAATATAATTGCTCAGATATTCGGCATCTTTCTTTACACCTCCAAGTGTCGCAGACCCTCTAGTGTGTAGCCAAGGCAGTCCCAAGTAATACAAACCTTTTATTTGGCTAACCCCTCTATAATTCTTCGGGTAGCTGTTGGTGTCCAATTGTTCGCCTTCTATCCAATTGAAGTTAGGTTTGAATCCAGTGGCCCATACGATGTTTCTAATGGATGAAATAGTTTCCTTTTCAAAGACTATTTCTTTATTTGTGGCATCCAGCGTTCTTCCAACACAATGTATGTTGGGCTTTTTAAATAACTTTTTGACATCTGTTCCAATTACGGGTTGCCTTCCGTTTATAATTCTTTTTCCAACCCATGAATGTTTGCTGGCATTCAAGAACCCTATTTTTTTAAACCACCACCACAATGTTTTTCCCAAGAATTCTTGAGGTAGTGTCGCTATGTTGGTTGTTCCTGAAAAATACACGGATCTATTGGTTTTGGATATTTCTTCCAAAATTTGTACTCCAGAATCACCAGCACCGACAACCAAAGCATCTCCATCTTGTAGTTGCTTTGGGCTTTTGTAGTGTTCACTATGAATTTGTACGATGTCCTTGGCTATGTTTTGATGACAAGGAGGTGTGAAAGGTGTGTGAAAAGGACCAGTGGAGACTACGACATTTTTTGCCTTGAAGGTTTCATCTTTACTCTTGATTGTAAAGTGATCTCCTTCTTTCTTTAGATTGACGATCTTTTGATTGAAGGCAATGGGAATGTCGAACTTTGAAACAAAGGCCTTCAAATAATCGGCTACTTCGTATTTGCTGGCATAATGCCCTTTTTTATGAGGGAAAGGAAATCCAGGTAAGTTGTTGAACTCAGATGGAGTAAACAACTTCAAAGAATCCCAGCGCTTTAACCATGGCTCCCCTGTTTCTGAATTTGCGTCTACGATCAAGAAGTCTTGATTTTGTTTTTTTAAATAATATGCCATGGACAACCCAGCTTGACCTGCTCCAATTATAATGAAATCCTTCATGAAAAATAATTAATAGGCAAATTTATGTTTAAACTGAATGTTAATCAATAAAATATGCTATATTTAGATTATAAAACTATTATATATATCTATTGTAGTTTTTTTTATTAAAAACAAGAGCAAATATCTTTTTCAATAGAAAATTTTTCAATTATGCAATTTGATTCCATCGACAAAAAGCTAATAACCTTATTGCAAAATGACAGTAAGAAAACTAACAAAGAACTGTCAAACAAATTAAACTTATCCGTAACGGCAATTTACGAGCGTATTAAAAAGCTTGAAAATCAGGGAGTTATAGATCGTTATGTGGCTTTGGTAAAAAAGGAGAAAATAGATAAATCCTTTGTTGCATTTTGTCATATAAAATTATCTCAACATACTCAGAACTATGTGGTTAAATTTGAAAGGGAAGTGGCAAATTTAGAAGAAGTAACGGAGTGTTATCATATTAGTGGGGATTATGATTATTTGTTGAAAGTGTTGGTGAAGGACATGGAAGCTTTTCGCAATTTCATGGTGAAAAAACTAACTTCGATAAGCCATATAGGTAGCACGCATAGCATGTTCATGATCAATGAAGTGAAACACACTACAGCCATTAGCGTATAATTTGACTATAACTCTAGAAAAGAGAACAAAATGAGGCAATGCTTTTCCATGAAAAATAGTACTTTTAAGTTATGCAATCCATAACCTACAAACTTACCGAGTTCTTTCTTATTTTCATTGTGATTCCGATAAGCTTCACATTGGAGTATCCCATTTGGGTTAAAATGACAATAGGATTGTTGGGATTCGTATACATCGTTTTTGTGCTATTGAAAATAGAAAAAAACAAGTTCAAAATTGCCAAGGGATTGGGGTGGAAGCTTTTTTTCAGAAACGCAACCATAAAATTATTTGGCATTGCAATTTTGACCTCCGTCTATGTCTATTTTACAAAATCATCGGATCTTTTCGTCGTGTTGAGGCAAAATCCAGAACTGTGGATCAAGATTCTTTTCATCTATAGTGTGTTTTCTGTGTATCCTCAAGAATTGATATACAGGACGTTTTATTTTCAGCGATATGAAGTGTTGTTCAAGAATAAAAGGCAACTTCTCTTTATAAATGCCGTGGTATTTTCATTGGCACATTTGTTTTTTAGAAACACCTTGGTGATCATTCTAACCTTTTTGGGAGGGTTGTTGTTTGCATTCACCTTTCAAAGGACGAAATCCACATTGCTGGTAAGTATCGAGCATGCCATCTATGGTTGTTGGTTGTTTACAGTGGGAATGGGTGAAATGTTGGGTTTCCCTTCTTCGGATTTCAGCTTTTAGCGATCTAGACGAACCAAAAATCACGTCACTTTTTAGTAGCACCCGGAATAAAAATGGACAAGGTGTAAAATTCGTCATTTGCTATTCGTAATTCAGCATTCAAAATTGTACTTTTGCTAAAATTAATTTTATTATTTCCACCTGAGGTGGGAACCCTTATTAATAAAAAATACTTATTTATGAGTAAATACGATGTAGCCGTTATAGGCTCAGGACCTGGAGGATATGTAGCAGCGATACGTTGTGCACAACTAGGTATGAAAACTGCGATAATCGAAAAATATCCAACACTGGGAGGTACTTGCCTAAACGTTGGTTGTATTCCTAGCAAGGCGCTTTTGGATTCATCACATCACTATGAGGATGCCATAAAGCATTTTGAAGAGCATGGTATCGAAATCCCTGGAGACATCAAGGTAAATCTTGAAAAAATGATTGCTCGTAAGCAATCTGTCGTAGACCAAACGACAGGAGGGATAGATTTCTTGATGAAGAAAAACAAAATTGACGTTTATGAAGGTTTGGGAAGTTTCAAAGATGCTACGCACATTTCTATTGCTGGAAAGGAAACTGTAGAGATCGAGGCTACGAATACCATCATTGCAACAGGTTCCAAGCCATCGAGCTTACCATTCATAAATATTGACAAAGAACGTATTATCACTTCAACCGAAGCATTGAAGCTTAAAGAAATACCTAAGCATTTGATCGTAATTGGAGGAGGAGTTATTGGCTTGGAGCTTGGTCAAGTTTACAAAAGACTAGGAGCTGATGTTTCTGTAGTAGAATATATGGACAGAATAGTTCCTACCATGGATTCTGGCGTGTCCAAAGAGTTAAACAAGGTCTTGAAGAAACAAAAATTCAAGATGAATACGTCTCACAAGGTGAAATCCGTTGAGCGCGTTGGAGATGAAGTTGTCGTTAAAGCTGACAACAAAAAAGGAGTAGAAGTAGAATTTAGGGGAGATTATTGTCTAGTTTCCGTTGGACGTCGTCCTTATACGGATGGTTTGAATGCCGAGGCTGCAGGAGTGAAGTTGACAGATCGCGGACAAGTTGAAGTAAATGACCATTTACAGACATCTGCGAGTAACATATATGCAATTGGAGATGTGGTAAAAGGAGCAATGTTGGCTCACAAGGCGGAAGAAGAAGGTGTTTTCGTTGCTGAGACATTGGCAGGACAAAAACCACATATAGATTACAACCTGATTCCTGGTGTCGTTTACACATGGCCTGAAGTTGCTGCTGTCGGTAAGACTGAAGAGGAGCTGAAGGAAGCAGGAGTGGAATACAAGGCTGGACAGTTCCCAATGAGAGCATTGGGTAGAAGTAGGGCTAGTATGGATTTGGATGGGTTTGTAAAAGTTCTTGCAGACAAGACAACCGATGAAATCCTAGGAGTGCATATGGTTGGGGCACGTGCTGCCGATATGATAGCCGAAGCAGTTGTTGCTATGGAATTTAGAGCTAGTGCAGAAGATGTGTCAAGAATGTCACATGCGCATCCAACGTTTACTGAAGCCATCAAAGAAGCAGCTTTGGCGGCAACAGATGATAGAGCATTGCATATTTAAATTCATCCTTCTTTTTGAGGAAAGGGGATTTATGACAAAATTGAAAAGCGAACCAATAAGGTTCGCTTTTTTTTTTTTTTGATATTGAGTCTAACAACTTAGTATAAATAGAGGTATGAATGACTGTTAATGTATCTTTTGGTGAAAGAGATGTAGTAGTATGAAAATTACAAATGATGTGATTTAAAAATAAATATGTTACTTTGCTATCTGTCTGTTTACTAGATTCTTTCATTCGAAAGTTTTATCTGGTGATTATTTTTTATTGACTTTTCTTGGACAAGTCAATGAGGCTTGGTCGCAACTCTATTTTTTATCACGAAATCTTTGTGGTTGGTTTTTTCGTAAATAAATGATATACCCAACCATTATAGTACAAACAAAATACGACATCGCAAAAGAAGATTAAGGATACAGAAGGGAGGTCGTAGCTTATGTCGAGGTATGAATGGATGACATTGAATTTTAATCAATTTATTAACCTAATCATAAAAAAATGAAAGCACATTTACTTGCTTTTGTCATGTTGGGTAGCATTTTTTGCTATGGTCAAGAACCAACATGGTCCAATTGCACCCCTTATGCGGAAGAAAACAATTCTTCCATGACATCTTCGTTGGTAACTTCAGTTGAATCGGTTATTCGACCCTCTACTGAGTCCTGGACTGGAGATTTGAGAGACCTGAAAATTGCGATCGATTTTGGTAACGATTTATATCTAAAATTGAATAGTGATAATGATCTTGCCAAATGGTACGCCTATAATTTGATCAATGAAGCTTCCAAGGTGACGATGAGAGAATTCAACGTTACATTGAGTTTGGTTTTCATTGATGTTAGGGAAACTCCTGAGAATTATGGAAATCCAGGAGATTTCACAAACTACTGGGCAACAAACCATGGAAGTGTGGAGCGTGATTATACCCATTACATCACAAGTGCTTCCGGTGGTAGTGCAGGCTTAATCAATACATCATGTTCCAGTTCCAGCAACTATGCGTTGTCCTATGAATTTACTGAATCCACCATGATGGATTTGGGTAATATTCCTCCACAAGTCTTTCTTCACGAAATGGGACATAACATGGGAGGGAAGCATCCTCATGAAGAGATTGGACAGGCTGCATCATGCATGCTTGGAGAGGGTAAGACAGGAGATATAATGTCTTATTGTGACAAAAGGGATTTAAAATACCTGCATACTCAGAATGATACAAGGTTTCAAACGAAGCTTCAATGTTATGATGCAATAATAAATGCACCTACTCAAGTGGAATTGGAAGAACCTAGTATCAAGTCTACCTCTCCAATGTTGTTTTGGAAGCCTAGTCCCGGAAGTACGAGTTATACCATTGAAATATCTACAGAAACAGATTTTTCATCAATCATGATGGTAGAGGAATTGTCCTTGCCTGTATTTCATGCCTATAACCTTGTAAATGGAGAACAATACTATTGGAGGGTGAAGGCCGGAAATCCGAATGGACAAAGCAGTTGGAGTACGGTGAGCAATTTCATAGTGGATACACCTGCCATATTTCCTGCTTTGATTTCACCAAGGCAAAATGCCAAAGGTGTTCAAGAAGATGAATTGGAATTGATGTGGGGAGAAATACCAAGTGCTTCCCTATATCAGGTTCAGGTTAGTTATATTAGTGATATCAATAATTTTAACAATCCATTAATTGATGAAACTGTTTCGACCACGAGTTTGGACATCTCATCGACATTAAGCCAGACCAACGATTGGGCAACCACGGGACGTCACAATATCTTCGTATGGAGAGTTAGGGAACAAGGAGGTATCTGGTCTCCAGTATATGCATTCAAACCTGCTCCAGATCCAACAACCATTGTATATCCGGATAATGAATCTGAGTTGGCCGTTTCTAACATTAGCCTGTCGTGGAAGTCAAATTTTAGAGAGACCAGATATCAAGGGCCAGGCAATTCACAAGATTATGATGGTCGAGTTTTGATGCATGTCCAGTTGGCTACGGATCCAGAATTTCTGAACATTGTATACAATCATTTGGATTCAAGTAAATTGGCAACAGAAATACGAACTGGGAATACGGCCATTGAGCAATCGATGACATTGCCTATGGAATTGGAAGTGGCTACACAATATTTTTGGCGCGTACGAGTGGGAATAGATGAAAATACAACAGGTTGGCCTACTGAGATGCCAAACTGGACGAGTTCCACATTTACTACGACAGGGTTGGTGTTGTCTGTTCCTGAAGAGAGTGCTTTGGAATCAATCAAGATTTTCCCCAATCCATCAAATGGGACGATTCATTTGACCGGGAAAGGAGTTGGAGGTTACGTGATTTATGATTTGTTGGGTAAAGAGGTGAAAAGCGAAAAAAACTTGGAATCCTCAACTCTTTATTCAATAACCAATTTATCCAAAGGAATGTATTTCATTCAGCTCCATAATGAAAAAGGTCATGCTGTTGTGAAAAAAGTAATTGTTCGATGAGAATGGGTATTTATGTTTTTCACTACATTTAGTTCTTAATCAAAAAGCATTTAATATGTGGGAAGAAAAGCTGAAATTCTATGATGCCTTGGTGGCTACCTGTCCTGATTTTGAAAGAAAGGGGAAGTCAATGATCTATACTTCTGCAAATGGTTATATGTTCTCTTTGCTTAACAAAGCTGGGGAAATAGGCATCAGGTTGTCCAAGGAGTCGCAAAAGGCTTTTAAGGAGAAATATGATGCAACCATATACAAATCGTACGGAGCTGTCATGAAAGACTATGTGTTGGTCCCAGAACACCTATATGATGACGTGAAGTTGCTGTCTGACTACCTGCAAGAGAGTTATGAGTATGTGATGTCCTTGAAACCCAAGTAGAATTTGATCAATACAGTTCCAATTGCTTCAAAACCTCTTTTTTGTAACTTCTACTTATGGATAAGGCTTTTTTTCCAATGTTAATATGTTCGTTGGTGAACGATGTTATGCTTTTTATGGAAACAATGAACGAACGATGAATTCTTATGAATCTTTGTTTAGGCAATTTTGCTTCAATTGCACTTATGGTTTCCCGTGTTACCACGGTTTCAGTTGGTAGATGTATTTTTATGTAATCACTATAGCTTTCGATGTAGATGATGTCGTTGAAATCTATTTTCAACATTCTTCTCTCTGATCGAACAAATATGAAGTCATTGGACTCCATGACATCAATTTTCTTTTCTTCCAAGGAAGTGGGAGTATTGTAGACTTCGAAATAGGTGTTGACGGCCTTTAGCAAGCGATCAAATGCAATGGGTTTCAGTAAATAGTCCACTGCTTGCAACTCAAAACCTTCAACGGCATAATCCCTATATGCCGTTGTAAATATTATCTTGATGTCCTTGTTTATGGATTTGGCAAAGGCGATTCCCGAAATTTCGGGCATGTTGATATCCAAAAACACCAAGTCTATGGTGTTGTTACTTAAGCAATTAAAAGCTTCTATGGCATTGCTACAACTCCTAACGATGTCTATGCTGTCTATTTTTGATAAATGTGTTGCAATAACTTCTCTAGCTATGGCTTCATCATCAACAATAATGCAGGATATCTGATTTGGCATATTCTAATGGGAATTTGTGTGTATTTCTAATTTAACTTGGAAATGTGAGTTGTCTCTCGTTATGTCAAGGCTGTAATTGTTCTTGTACAAAATTTCCAACCGCTTCTTGATGTTTTCCAACCCAATGCCCAATCTTTCATTGCTGTTGTTTTGAGATGTGTTTTTTATGAAGAAAAATAATTTTTCTTTTTCGCATCCAATATTGATGTCTATTTGCAACATTCCATTCTTTATGGTTCCGTGCTTAAAACTATTTTCAACAAATGGGATTAATAACATAGGGGCTATTTTCAAAGTATCGGAAATACCTTCGTAATTAAAAGTAACCTTTAAAGTGTCGCTAAAACGCAACTGCTCCAATGCAATGTAGTCCTTCAAATGGTTTATTTCTTCTGTTAAACTCACAAATGGTTTATCTGCCTGATAAAGAAGGTAATCCAATAGATTGGAGAGCTTCAATATCATTTCAGGAGTCTCATCTGCTTTTTTTATGGCAAAGCCATACATCGTATTCAGGGTGTTGAACAGAAAATGTGGATGTATTTGCATTTTCAAGTAATTCAATTCCTGTTCTTTCAATTTTAATTGTGTTTCTAGAATCTTCTTTTCCAATGTATTGGTCCTACTTGTGTTTTTCAAGTTGAGTTTCGATAGTTTAAAGGCGCTGACAATGATTGTTACCAGATAGACTCCTGTCATTACAAAAATCACATTTCTATCCATTGGACCCATTGCAGTATATTCAAAATGAGATAGGTAAAGAATACTCAATGATATGGAAATGAAAATGGCATAAGCAGATATTATAAGCGCATATATGCTGTACAATCCAAAGCGAAAATAGCGTTTGGTCATTAAATAGGCCGGAATCAACTTATAGATGAAGGTATAAGTTGTAGCTATGGTAACTGGCATCAAAAACAAGGAGAAATACAGTGTATTGAAATAGTTGTCATTACCAACTCCAAAGAAATAAGTATAAAAGAAAAGAACCCCGACCCAGAAGATGATGTGGAGGAAAAATTGCTTTATAGTCTTTAAAATGAGTTTTCTTTTTAGCATTTAGAGTAAATGATGGTACAATAATAGCACATTTTCCATTGTCTTGTTCTTTTTGTAGATGAATAACGGATTTAGCGACAGTTTTAACATTTCTGTCATTTCCATAAAAGAATCGGTTGTTCATCTCATTAAGAATTTTTCAATCGCAATCGATGCTATGTTTGCTTTATGTTAAACTTAAAAATATAAAACAAATGAAGAAACTATTTGCAATACTGCTGCTATTCTTGATGTTTGGTAGAATGGATGCGCAAGATTACAAACAATTGGATGCACTTATGGAAACGCTCTCCAGTCATACTAAGGTAATGGGAAGCCTTTCAATCATTAAAAACGATGAGCATGTCTATGATAAGGCCGTAGGCTATAAATATCTTTCCAAAGAAGAGAAAATACGTACCAATGTCAATTCAAAATATAGAATCGGATCCATAACCAAGACGTTTACTGCTGTTTTGATTTTTCAATTGGTGGACGAAGGGAAGCTAAAACCAAGTGATAAATTGTCCAATTATTTTCCTAGGATGAAAAACGCTTCGAAAATTACCATACATCACTTGTTGACGCATAGTAGTGGTCTATATAATATAACAAATGCCAATGATGTCACTGAATGGATTTTCGAACCATCAACCAAGGAAATGATGTTATCCCGAATCAAGCAATATGATGTTGTTTTCGAACCAGGGGAGAAAAACGAATACAGTAATACAAATTTTCTATTGTTGGGATATATAATTGAAGCCATAGAAAAGAAAAGTTATGAAATAGTCTTGAGGGAGCGCATTGTCGACAAATTGAATTTAAGGAATACTTATTATGGTGGAAAGATTGATATAGGGAAGAATGAATGCAAATCCTATGAATATTTGAACGAATCTTGGAGCCAAAGTCAGGAAACCGATATGAGTAATCCTGGAGGAGCAGGGGGCATGGTATCCACATCAAGGGATTTGACGACTTTCATGGCAGCCTTGTTCAATAACGAGTTGATGTCTGCTAAAAGCCTAAAAACGATGTTGACCGTATCCAATGACGATTATTGCAGTGGTATTTTCCATTCCAATGTGGAAGGGCAAACCATTTATGGGCATGAAGGAAGTATTGATGGTTTCCATTCGATGTCCATTTATATTCCAGAACATGAAATAGGAGTGGCCTTTACTGCAAATGCATTGAATTATAGTAAGATGACAGTGATGTTGAATGCTGTTTCTATTTCCTTTGGAAAAGACATAGTAATTCCTACTTTTGAAAAATTGGTATTATCCGAAAAGGAGGTAAAACAATTTGAAGGTGTTTATGAAAGTGAGGAATTACCCTTTGATTTGGTTTTTGAAGCACATGGAACAACTTTAAAAGGGGCTCCAGAAGCAAGTGACCTAAAGGAATTGGTTGCTACCAAAAAAAATGAATTTAGATTTGATACTTTGGGCATCATCTTGAAATTCAATCCTAAAGAAGGGAAGCTCCTGTTTACAAGAACAGGTAATCCAACAGTTTTATTTACAAAAAAACAATAAAGAAAACATTATGAAAACTACTATAATATTAAACTCCCTTGCCAATATCTTCAAAGAAGGCGGAACTGTATTCATGTCCTTGATTTTAATTTGCCTGTTGTTGTCATTGGCATTCACGATAAGAGGCATTGCAATGAATAATAAAAATGCCACGAAATCCAATAAGATGCTTAGCTTATCCATAGATGCCGGTCTTTTGGGATTGACCTTGGGGTTCCTAGGATCCATCATAGGGCTCATCCAGATGTTCGACGTATTGCAATCGATGGGGGAAACGGATCCAGGGATTTTTGCTGCAGGTCTTAAAGTATCTTTGCTAACAGCAACTTTCGGATTATTTACTTTTGTTATTTCTAGATTGGGAATCTTAATTTTAAGATGGATGAGTAACGAGAATTAACACTTGATTTTCAAGAATCAATAAAAGACAAAAACTCAACTTGTTTTTATACCAATAATAATTACTTCCAAGTAATTAAATACATTACTACATCTTAAATTTTAAATGAATATGAAAAACAGAATAATCTTCATAACTATCTGTGTACTTGTAAATGTGTGTGTGTGTTCAGTGTTTGCACAATCCAATATAAACGAAAATCAATTAATTAAGTTAGGGAAAGTAGATAGTCTTTACTCTAATATTCTTAATGAGAGTAGACGAATATGGGTACAGGTTCCAGAAAGCGCAAAAGCTTTAACAAATCATCCAAACAAATATCCTGTACTTTATGTTTTAGATGGCGGCGAACATTTTTTGTCAGTTTGTTCCATTTTAAATCAATTATCATCTGGTACCATACCCGAAATGATTGTTGTAGGTATTGGGAATTTTGAAAATAGAACTAGAGACCTTACTCCAACGAAGGTAGAGGAAGCCAGAGGAGCGTCCGATTGGGTTAAAGATTCTGGAGGAGGAGAACGTTTTACAGATTTTATAGAGAAAGAACTCATACCATACATCGACGATAAATATCCTACGGCAAACTACAAAACTCTAATTGGGCATTCATTTGGCGGGTTATTGGTTGTGAATACATTAATAAATCACTCGGAGTTATTTGAGAGTTATATCGCCATAGATCCCAGTTTGTGGTGGGATGATCAAACACTATCCTCTGAGGTAACAAAGACATTGTCTAATGAAAAGTATAAAGACAAATCGTTATTTCTCTCGATAGCCAACCCATTGCCTCAGGATAGGGAAGAAAGTTTAAACGAACTCATAAGAAATAATGCTCAAGAAACAGAAGGTGTGAGAGCCATATATGATTTTTCCATGCTCGTTTCCAAATCAAAAGAAAACAAACTTCATTTTAAATATGAATATTATGAAGATGAAAATCATGGAACAGTGCCACTTGTCTCTATTTACGATGGGATTAAATTTCTATTTCCATGGTATAGGATGAGAAGTGGGTTTGTTGATGTGATCCAAAATCCCAATTCAACCACGGAAGATTTTATAAGAGCCGTGGATAAGCGTTTTAAAAGACTCTCGGATAAGTTAGGCTATCAAGTATACCCAGAGGAAGACTTATTGAACAACCTAGGATATATGTTTCTCTCAAGAGAACCTGAGAAGTCCTTGGTGTTTTTTAACATGGCTATTGAACATTATCCCAAAAGTGCCAATGTCTATGATTCCATGGCAGATTACCATCTTTCAAAAAAGGACTATGACAGTGCTTTGAAGAATGTGACCAAAGCCTATGAAATAGATAAGAAGGACTATTATAAAAAAAGAATGAAAGATATTATGGGAATGAGGAATGGAGAATAACAAAGTTTAGATCACATCGATCAAATCTTGAATGCGCAATCTCTTGCTATAGTCATTGTCATTGATGTCCCTAATGAGACATTGCGCATTTATATGATTGTTTTTTGCTTTTTCTATGAGGTACTCTGCAGTATATGGTCCCAACTCCGTAGATTGTTCGATATAGTAATATTGGTGATTGTAAATCAATGATTTTGCTTTGGTTATGTATTTGTCGTGCAAATAATCGGTGATGTCCTCATGAGTAGTGAAGTTGGTATCGCTTTTACTTTGATTTATGAAAACTGCCAGTTCGTCGGAGTGTCTATCTATGTCCAAGGTTAGAATGTCTTCACCCCTAAAAGTCATTTTTATGACATTGATGCTTCCGTTGGAGGTAATTCTTATGTAATTGGAATTCACATAATGCCATTGAGCTTCGGAAACCACACCATTTTTTGTTCTGGTAAGCTTATTGTCGTCATGAAAGACATAAATCGTCTTGGTCTCATTTATTTTGTTTACCAAAATCCAATTTTGATCTATCAATAGACGTTTTGTATCTAATTGCAGACTGTTTTGTTCAGTTTTAGCTAGTAAATCGAATACATCTTTCATCTTATAAATTTACCTAATTTTTTAATTTATGGATATTTCACGATTGTAATTAACATATTTTTAATCATTTATAAAAATGAGTAGATGTAAAAAGATGTTAGCTAACATTAAATGTTCTGTCGGTTTAAATAAAATAGACTAACAGATGTTCTATGAAATAATAATGTAAAAAAGTGCAAATTATTGTGTGCGGTCTTATTCTAGGTATGGATGTGTTTAAAAAGTTTATTTTTACAGAAATACAAAACAATTAGTTTTAATGATAAAAAAAATAGCCCTATTTATTCTTCCTCTTCACTATTATATAATATTGTGTTTAGGTATTTTTATAAGCTACTTTGATGGTTTTTCTGATTTATCGCACATCATTTTTAATTTAATAGCGGTCATATTTTTTTTACGAATAGGAATTATACTTCATGAAATTGGTCACTTGGTTTTTGCAAAAATAGCAGGAGGTGAACCCAATAGGATTATTTTAGGAAACGGATATGAGATTTTAAGATTTGAAGTTTATAATGTTAAAGTTATTTTAAATCAGAATTTTAGAAATGGTGGGGCAATAGCAACTTTTAACAGCACAAACTATTTGAAGATGAGATTTTTTATATATATGTTAGGAGGAGCTCTTACCAATCTGTTTTGTGCTTATTTGTTTCATAAATTATTCGGCTTTGATTTAAACTTTGTAATAGAACTAAATAATATTGATTTGTCTTCGTCATTTATTATAGCAAATCTACTATTATTAGTTTTTAGTTTGTTGCCCTACTATACAACAGCTAGCAATGGAATTAAAACAGAGTCAGATGGCTTGAGGATTATTAAGTTGCCTTTTTATAAAGTAAAAGAAGTAAAAAAGAGTATGAATATGAATCAACTATATGAAGCAAGTGAGTTTTTTGAATCAAAAGAGTATGATAAAGCGATTTCCATTTTTAAGAAATATGAAGATAATGAAGAAACAAAGCTAATATCTAAAATTAATTTAGGAATGTTATATTCTAAAAAAGGAAATCTTGAAAAAGGATATTCTGTTCTTGAAAGTTGCTTGTCATTGGTGGAAGATAAAAAAAACAAGAAGTACAAACCAATCATATATAATGCTCTGGCTTGGTATTGTTTGATCAGGCAAGATTATACCAATATTGACTTATACTCAAAAACAGCAATTTCGATTCTTCCAAATAATAATCATTTTAAAGGTACACGAGGATCAGTGTTAATAGAAATGGGGTTGACAAAACAAGGGATTAAATATTTAAAACCATTGGTTGACTTTGAATTTCCAAATAGTGAAACAATAAACGCTGCAATATATTTATATTATGCTATGCATTTAGAAAAAAATGATAAGGAGAAACAAAACTATTTGACTTTTATCCAAAAAAACATAAAACTATTAGAAAGTGATGATAAAATAATTTGGGAATTAATTTCTAAACGTATAGATAATTAATACTTTATTACGATGTAAGACTTTTTTACAAATAAAACGATTCCTCTCTATTTCTTCTTATTTCGTTTGTTGTAGTTCTTATCGCCACGAGTTTTGGGCTTTTTGTATTTTGCCGTTATTTTAAACTTGTAGGAACCGCCTAGGTTTACTTTGGAATTCTTTTCGGATTTGTCATGAAACGCTTCACCAGGAGCATCCTCATCTTTTTTACGTTTGTGGGGGTTGTTGCGCTCTCTTATTTGTGGTCGCTCTTCTTCGATGAGTTCGGTGGATATTTCGACTTCAGTTGGAAATTCCAAAAGTGGAATTTTCATTTGCATCAAAGCTTCTATGTTCTGTAACGCCTCCTGTTCCTTTTCCGTAGAAAAAACGAGCGCATTTCCCTCTCTTTCTGCACGACCAGTTCTACCAATGCGATGCATGTAGTTTTCTGGATAGTCCGGTGTGTCGAAATTTATGACGTGGGATACGTTGTCTATGTCCAAACCACGAGCCATGACGTCCGTGGCCACTAAAATGCGATTGTGTCCTTCCCTAAATTGCTCGATGCTACGTAGCCTATAGTTTTGCGTCTTATTGGAATGGATGACACATAATTCCTCTTTGAATTCCTCATCTAAGTTTTCGAACAGGCGATCAGCCATCTTCTTGTATGCCACAAAGATCAGTACTTTGTTGTACGTCTCAACGTCTAAGAGCAAATGCTTCAATAGGTTGAGCTTTGTATTGAAATTTGAAGTATCGTAGCGCTGTTGTCTAATGTTTTCCAATGGTGTCCCAGAGGCAGCAATGGATACCTTCTCTGGAGAAATGAAGAAATCCGTTATCAAATCATCCACATCATGCGTCATGGTGGCCGAAAACATTATATTTTGTCTACGATTCGGAAGAATGTCAAAAATATTGATCAATTGATGCCTGAAACCTAGATCCAACATGACATCGACTTCATCGATAACCAATTTTTGAATCGATTTCAATTGCAATACGCGACTTAAGGCCAAATCATACAAGCGTCCAGGCGTAGCAACTAGAATGTCGATGCCTTCTGCAATGGCCTGTTTTTGTGTATTTATGTTGGTGCCTCCATAGACACCCAATACGCGATTGTTTATGTATTTGGACAGTTTTTCTATTTCATCAACGACTTGAACGACCAACTCACGAGTAGGAACCAAAATCAAAACTCTTGGGTTTTCTTGTTTGGAAAACTTTAGATTCTTCAGAATGGGAAGCATGTAGGCAAAAGTCTTACCTGTACCGGTTTGTGCTATGCCCACCATGTCTTTTCCACTAGCAACTACACTAAAAGCTTCCGCTTGTATTGGAGTAGGTGTTGTAAAGCCTAAGTCGTCTAGGGCATTGTATAACGGTGTATTTAAGTTTAAATCTTGAAAAGTCACAGTGTTGATTTTGTGCAAAGGTAAACTTAAAAAATTAATCTGTGGACTTTTCCAGATTATCTATTATGACTTGTCTTGCTTGCGTTTTCCAGTCTTTCTCTAGCTTTGACCAATCCGTAATCACATCGTAATAGTCCAATGGTTTTTCTTGGGAAACCATATGGCTTCTATCTACTAGTATGATGTATGAAGATTTGCCATCCTCAGTTTCATATGCTAGATCATAAACTGCATATTCTTTTTCATCTGCTTCTAAGGTTCCAAGTCTATTTTTCTTATTTGGATATTCGTCTGCATCATATAGGTATTGATCTAAGGAAAGTGTTTCAAATGCTTCTTTGGTCAAATAGCGCTTGGGAACTTCATTGAGCCTGTTTTGTCCATGATAGCTTTTAATGATGTTGTATCGGGTATCCAAGCTATCCAACAAGGATCGTTTTATGTATTCTGTCAATTCCAAATTGTGTTTTATACGCACCTGTGCAGCGCGTGAAACAATCCATGAGTTGGATTTCTCATTGACTATTCGTTTTGTGAAGTTGTCGATCAAGGCTTTGTTTTCAAGTGTTGGAATACAATCGAAATAGTTTAAATAGCTGTAAATCAAAGAATGTTTTTTGTAGTCGTATTCTGGTTTCTCCAGCATGTTCACATATTCCTCCACATCTTTGATGGATGTGTCGGTGACACTGTTTGTATGGGATAGAATGCTTTTTTTGTTTTCCTCTTCAGATTTTAATATTTGCGTGGAAACGTTCAAGACATTGTCTCTATAATCTGGTATTTCACGCAAACCGATGAAGGATTCATAGTTGGCGATGGCAAAAGGTATGGAGTCCTTCAATGGGGTGAACAAGCCATAATCATAGCTGTCTCCCTTGGGAGGGGATTTAAACAATAGATTTTTATACACTTCAAAACGTGTTTTGTTTTCCAATAGGGGAATAAGTCTAATAATGCTCGCTTTTTGAGCATCGCTGGTTTTCTTCTTCTTGTACAATGTTTCCAAGAAAGCTAGCGTTTTGTCGTCATTGGTGTTGTAAAGCTCTGCAATGATGGCATCTATTACTTTAGCTTTATTTTCATCACTTTTGTATTTGGCATTGGTGGACTTGTACAGTCGCTTTAAATCCTCTTTGGAGAAAACGTAATAGCCAAAGGCCCCTAGAGCATTCTTGAATGTTATGCTGTCATTGGATTTCAAGTCTTTTAACAAGATGTCTGTCTTAGAAGCATAGTAGTCTATTGTTTGATTCTTTTTCAAAGTCTTGTAACTCTTCAATATCTCATTGGTTAAATCGCTGTCCAAAGTTTCGGTACTGGCATAGGCAGAACTCATGAAGAAATAATCATTGTCCAACCATTCTACATGCCTTGTCTTGATTTTACTTTTCTTGTTGTAGATGTAGAATTCGAAAGCATCTTTGCCATCGATCTTTATCGTTTTTTCAGAAATCAAGGAATCATTCCAATTCACCAAGCCTTTTGCATTGTTTTCATAGAAGTTTTTCAACGTATCTATCTTAAAGTAAGGTTTTAACTTGGAGTACCCGAAGGAATACATGTTTCCCGTAGTGTTGTCTTTCGAGTAGTAGTCTATGGATTTATATATGTGAACATCTGAATAATCGTCCCCGTCCATTGGTGCAATCTTGTTGCTTTTCATTGTTTTGAAGCTGAAGTCTTCCAGAGTTATTTCCTCAAGGCTTTCAGTTTCGTAATCATTGAATTTGAAGCTTGTAAAGAAACGACTGTTAGAATCTGCCTTCTCTCCTTCGTTTATGGATTGGCTTAACAACAAGTAGGTTCTATTGCCTCTAAAGAACACTTTGCAAATGCTATGATGCTTGTCGTTTATGATCAATTCATATTCCCTACCTGAATAGCCATTGTAGGTAATCTCCTTTGGTTCTCCAACTAACTTTGCGCTATTTAAGAGGGTTTTTGATATGGATTCATAAAAATCTTCTGCAAATTGAATTCTATAGCCCATTGGCAAATCGTTGTAGCGTACTATGTAATTATGTCCTTTTTCAATATCGGAAGCCATGTACATGTTCAGAAAGTACTTTTCTTCAACCCCTTCCAAGCCAGTGTCCACTTTTCGAGAGATGTCTTTTGGGGTACCAGGTAGATCTATGGAAAAAGCACCTTTCTTGCTAGTGAAATCAATCCAATCGGTGTTGGCCTTCGGCAAAGGTTTTGGCTCATGGAAAACTATGGAGCCAAAGAACTTGTCTGCAGAGGCGGACTTGACGTCCTCCAAGCTACCCAAAACGAAAAATTGATAGAAGATGTCGTTCTCAATTAGGTAGAGAGACCTTATCGCCGAATACTCTGAGTCCGGATCTTCAATTTCTAGGATTACTTCATGACCCGAAGCTGTTTTCAAGGCGATGGGGTTGCGTTCTACGTTTTTAGCGTTGTAATTGTCCAAGGTGTTTTTTATAACGCGTTCCAGAAGTACTTCCTTGGTATCGGTTTTTAGAATTTTTCTTGTATCGATGGAAAAGAAAGAATAGTATTTAAGTGTCGTATAATCTATGCAAGTGTTAATTTTGAGTTGGTTGCTATCCTCAGTGGTAACTGTTCCTGGAACTTTGACGCTATATCCCAAATCTGTTTCATTAAAGGTTTTCCATATCATTTTGGAATCGTCTATGGTGTAAGTTTTTGCAATGCCAGTAAACTTAGCCTCGACAGGGGTTACCGTATACCCCTCATTTTGTAGTAGCTTTATAAGCCCAAATTCGCCAGGCAAATGAGCAGCACCAACGGCAGAAAACAAGGAGCTACCTTGTATTTCCTTTATTATGCTTTTGCACATCACCTTGTTTCTGCTTTGCAGTTCATAATCATAGCCATCATGGCTGGAAATGTAATCATCAATGGCATCAATGTCTCCAGTTAAATATACCTTGGTCATTTCCTCCAATTTCTTTTTGTATTTGGAAATGCTATTTTTTATGTAGCTCAATGCTAGTTTTCTTTGCTCTTTTGGATCGAGTTTTTTGAAAAAGTTCATTTGATCTTCGAGTTTTTCCAAACCAACGATTTGTTTTCTCATCGTCTTTGCATGTGCATACAAATGCATGTCCACGAAATTGGATTTGTCACTTTCCTTGTCTTCGTCTGGTTGCAATGCAATTAAAAGCATCTCAGGGTCGCTTATGTTGCTTTCTTCCATTGGATAGCCATTGACATCGAAAAAACGCTTTGAAAGCTTTTGGTATTCCTTTTTGTTCAATAATTTTTTAAACACCAGATGGGCTTTTTTTCCATTGGTGTTTTTTTCATTGAAAAGACTACCCATCAAAGAGTCGGGTTGTATCTCCAAGGCAAACTTTTCCGTATTCTGTATGGCTGGGAATACGGCATCGCTAAAGTTGAAAGCCCTTGCATCGTCAATGTGCATGGTACCAAACAAATAAGAAGGTTTGGTAAGTTTTTTCCCTTCGATCTTCCACAACAACTTATATTTGCTACTGTTTTGAGCATTGAATTGCAAAGAAAAGAGAAGTAGGAATATAAAGACAAGACTCTTGCCTTGGATAAATTTTAGGTTAAAGTTCATAAGATTTGCAAGGTATGGGCTTTTGTTTGTTATATTTTACAAAAATAGATAAATTTGGCATTTATCTGAAAAAGAGACCCTAATTGAGAGACAAGCAAGTAGACATTGTAAAAAACATATCGACATTCAAACAAAATCTATTGGCATGGAGCATGCAATTTGATGATGTCGTTTGGCTGGATTCCAATAATCATAGTCAGAAATATTCCAATTATGATGCCGTCTTGGCAGTAGATGCATTCACGGCAATCCAATCAGACTACGAGAATGCCTTTGAAAAGTTGAAAGAATACCAAAGCATTGCCAAAGATTGGATTTTTGGATATCTCACTTATGATTTGAAAAATGATGTTGAAAGCTTGGGTTCCAACAACTTTGATGGTTTGGAGTTTCCCGATCTATATTTCTTTCAACCTAAAAAACTCTTTCTGATAAAGGGGAATAGAGTAGAGACTCTGTATTTGAAAGTAGTACAAGATGAATTGGAGAATGATTTGAAGGTAATCAGGGACAGTGGAGACACATATGCAAAAGCATCCAAATCTCCTGTCAAGATCAAGTTGAGAATACATAAGGACGAGTATTTTCAAAAGGTCAATACAATGTTGGAACACATACATAGAGGGGATGTGTACGAAGCCAATTTCTGCCAGGAGTTCTTCGCCGAAAACACAACCATCAATCCATTGGAAACCTACAACAAGCTAAATGAGATATCCAAACCTCCATTTGCGACTTTTTTCAGACTAGGGGACAAATATCTCTTATCTGCCACGCCGGAGCGGTACATCAAAAAAGAAGGAAACAAGGTTATAACCCAGCCAATCAAGGGAACGGCAAAACGTTCTGAGAATGAAATAGAGGACAAGCAACTAAAAGCAGAGTTGGCCAAGGATGAAAAGGAGAGGAGTGAGAACATAATGATTGTGGACTTGGTAAGAAACGATTTGTCGCATACGGCAACAAAAGGTAGTGTCAAAGTGGAAGAACTATGCAAAGTCCATACTTTTGAGCAAGTGCACCAAATGATATCCACGGTAGTTTCAGAAGTAGAAGAGACCACAAACCCAATAGATATTATAAAAAGTACTTTTCCAATGGGAAGCATGACTGGAGCCCCAAAAATCTCAGCAATGCAAATTATAGAAAGCCTGGAAGAAACTAAGCGAGGATTGTATTCGGGAACTGTAGGCTATGTTTCCCCAAAGGGTGATTTTGACTTCAATGTCATAATTAGAAGTATTTTGTACAATGAAACCAAACAATATGTATCCTATTCGGTAGGGGGAGCAATAACCTCAAAGAGCATACCTCTCAAGGAGTATGAGGAATGTTTGATCAAGGCAAAGGCAATGCGAGAAGTGCTGGAAAACTAACAATGGAAAATACATTTACATTCAATCTGCACGACATTGAGTTGCAGGGACAATATTGGACACCTGAAAGTGTCAAAGGTGTAATTGTCTTGATACATGGCATGGGAGAACACATGCTGCGCCATGAAAAATCGGTAATGCCCCATTTGGTCGATTCCGGGTATGCAGTTGTGGCTATGGATTTGTATGGACATGGAAGGAGTAAAGGGAAAAGAGGACATTGCCCCAGTTACAAATCGCTTTTGGATGCCGTGGATTATACGATAGCCAAAGCAAAAGAACTATTTCCACAAAAAGAAATCTATTTGTATGGTCATAGCATGGGAGGGAACATCGCAATCAATTATGTTCTTAACCAATCACACACATTAAAAGGAGCCATAGCGACAAGCCCCCTCTTACGTTTGGCATTTAGCCCTCCAAAATGGAAAATGACCTTTGGGAAAATACTACTTCACATTGCACCGTCATTGACATTGCCAAGTGAATTGGACGCAAAATTCATAACAAGGGATTTAAATGAGGTAAAACGTTATGAAGAAGACGTGCTGATACACGACAGAATTAGTCCCATGTATTCGTTTCCCATGTTCGAAGCAGGAAAACAAGCGATAAGAAAAGCCAATGAACTGCAAATACCAATGCTCGTTTTACATGGGACTGGTGATAGAATAACGGATTATCAAGGATCTCAAGATTTTTGCAAAAATGCAAACAATGCACAATTGGAGTTGTTTGAGAACGGATACCATGAGTTGCACCATGACTTGTGCAAGGAAGAATTTATAAAAACAATCATAAAATGGTTGGACAATATGTAAATTAGCATAATGTATAAAGCATTCAAGAATCATATTGCATCTCAATTGGGCTTTTTAAGGAAAGGTAAGCTTCTCATTGCTATTTCAGGAGGATTGGATAGTGTGGTATTGACGCATTTGTGTAGTCAAATCAATTTGGACGTTAGTTTGGCACATTGCAATTTTAATTTGAGAGGCGATGAAAGTGATGGAGATGAATCCTTTGTTCTGGAATTGGCTGAACAATTGGAGATGGAAGTTTTTATTGAAAGCTTTGAAACCGAGACCTATGCCGAAACACAAAAAATGTCCATACAAATGGCAGCTCGTGAATTGCGTTACAATTGGTTTGAAGAATTGGCCAAACAATTAAAATTCGATTTCATATTGACTGCACATCACGCAGATGACAATTTGGAAACCTTTTTAATCAATCTCACTCGAGGAACTGGTTTAGATGGTTTAACAGGCATTCCTTCGGTAAATAAGAACATAGTGAGGCCTTTGCTTCCATATTCTAGAGAAACGATAGAACGATATGCAAAGGAAAAAAAAATAAAATGGAGAGAGGATAGTAGCAATACCTCGACAAAATACCTAAGAAACAGATTGAGACATGATGTTATTCCTGTGCTGAAAGAGGTAAATCCACAATTGCTGCAAGGCTTCGACAAGACACTGAACAATTTACAGGATGCATCGAACGTCGTAAAGGAAAGTGTCGATGCCGTTAAAGAACGAGTGATTGAAAGAATAGAGGGAGATGTTGTAACCTATGATGTTTCCGAGTTCAAGAAATTAAGTAACCCAAGACCATACATCTTTGAAATCTTTAAGGAATACGGGTTTACTGCCTTTGAAGACATTTATGACTTGTTGAATGCGCAATCAGGAAAACAAGTTTTTTCCAGCACACATCGATTGTTGAAAAATAGGGGAGGGCTAATCTTGACTGTTATTAATTTGGCAAGCACTGAAACAATCGAAATCCTAGAAGGAGAAAAAGTGATTGAGACATCTTTTGGAACTCTTCTTTTTGAAGAAGTAAATACCGTTTCCAAGACAAGCGAAAAAGAAATTTTCGTGGATGCGAAAACGTTGAGGTTTCCACTTGAAGTTAGAGGTTGGAAAGGCGGGGATCTCTTTTATCCTATGGGATTGCAAGGAAAAAAGAAATTGAGTAAATTTTTTAAAGATGAGAAATTATCCTTGCTAGATAAAGAAAAATGTCAGTTATTGTGCTCTAATGGCGAAGTCGTTTGGGTTATAAATTATCGAGCCGACAATCGTTTTAAAGTGACTGAAAATACCAATAGAATTTTAAAAGTAACGTTGCAAGGTTAAAATGGCATAATTTTAGTTTTTATTTAACTATGTTGATAAGAAGTAGTTAACACTTATTGATTGATAAATGCTTTTTCTTTGCATCTTACATTACATTATATAATAATCAAGATGAAGCAAATACTAACTTTCTTACTCGTTTTATTCTCACTTTCGTCGACTACGGCACAAATACTCGAACCAGTCGAATGGTCCACTTCCATAGAAAAGAAGTCTGAAACGGAAATCGATTTAATTGCAACGGCAACCATAGATTCTGGTTGGCATCTATATTCGCAAGATGTTCCCGAGGATGGGCCAATACCAACATCATTTACATTTGAAGAATCAAACACCTACGAATTGGTAGGGAAGACAATAGAGGCAGATGGACATACTGTAGATGACCCAGTTTTTGGGATGAAGATAAAATACTTTGAAGACAAGGTCGAATTCAGGCAGACAATAACGCTATTGGGCAATCCTGGTAGCATTAAGGCTAGCGTGAATTTCATGGTATGTGATGATACGAGATGCTTGCCCCCCAATGATGAGGATTTGGAGTTTGCAATACCAAAGAAGAAATCGAGCATCCTTGAACCAGTTTCTTGGTCTTCCGAAATAAAGAAGTTGTCTGAGGACGAGTATGAATTGACCTATGTGGCAACCATAGACGGACACTGGCATTTTTACTCACAAAAAGGAAACAAAGACGATGGTCCCATAGAGACCGAGTTTACATTTGATGTAGATTCGAAGGATTTTGAGCTAATCGGTGAAACGACAGAATCTGAAACCGTGGAGGTTTTCGAGGACGTCTTTCAAATGAAAGTGAGGTATTTTGAAGACAAGGCGGTATTCAAGCAAAAAATAAAATTGCTCAACCCTGAGGCTAAATCCATAGCTTCGGAGGTGTATTATCAGGTATGTGACAATGTAAAGTGCTTGCAACCAATGACAGAAGTATTCAATACGTCCTTATCAGGGAACGCAGAAGTGAAAAATGATGTCGTTTCCTTGGATGACAATAGCAAAGCCAAATCTGAAGCATTGAATTTAAATGTAACCGGTTGGGAGAAATATGAAAAGGAAGAAGTAGTGAAAAAAAGTAATTTTACTATTTTCTTTTTAGGTTTTTTAGGAGGATTAATTGCATTGTTAACACCGTGTGTGTTTCCAATGATTCCTCTTACAGTATCGTTTTTCACCAAAAACGCAGGCAATTCTCAAAAAGGTTTGACCAATTCCATAATGTATGGATTCTTTATTTTCTTAATCTATTTTTTATTGAGTTTGCCTTTTCATGTATTAGATTCATTGGATCCTGAAATATTGAACAACATATCGACAAATGTAACATTGAACATTATCTTTTTTGTTATATTCATAGCATTTGCATTTTCTTTCTTTGGATACTATGAACTGACTTTGCCACATTCATGGAGTGCAGCTTTAGATAATAAAGCAAATAGCATTGGAGGTTTAATAGGCGTGTTTTTCATGGCGTTGACTTTGGCCATAGTTTCTTTTTCATGTACAGGGCCAATTCTAGGAACATTGTTGGGGAGCTCATTAACCAGCGATGGAGGGGCAACTCAGCTTACTATGGGAATGAGTGGTTTTGGTTTGGCTTTGGCTTTACCATTTACACTATTCGCAATGTTTCCAAAATGGTTGAACTCTTTGCCAAAATCTGGAGGATGGTTAAATAGTGTAAAAGTGGTTTTAGGTTTTGTAGAAATAGCATTAGCATTGAAATTCTTGTCCAATGCAGATTTGGTTGAACACTGGGGGCTTTTAAAAAGGGAGGTGTTTATAGGTCTTTGGATAATAATTGGTATAGGTTTATTACTTTATTTACTAGGAAAAATAAAATTTCCTCATGACGGACCATTTAAGAAAATTAGCTTTAGTAAATGGATGTTTGTTCTTCTTGTAGCATCATTTGTTATTTACTTGATTCCTGGTCTAACTAATACAAAATATGCTAACTTAAAATTATTGAGTGGTTTTCCTCCTCCTTTGTTCTATAGTGTTTATGAAAAAGATAGTCAGTGTCCTTTGGGGCTAAATTGTTACAAAGATTTAGATGAAGGTATTGCTGCAGCAAAAGAACAAAACAAACCGATAATGCTGGATTTTACAGGATGGGCTTGTGTAAATTGTAGGAAAATGGAAGAGCAGGTATGGAGTAAAGGTAAAGTTTTTGATGCTTTAAATAACGATTACATTGTAATTTCCTTATACGTAGATGACAGAAAGGAACTAGCGAAAGAAGAGCAATTTCAATACATAAGATCCAATGGGAAGCTTAAAAACATCAAAACCATTGGAGACAAGTGGGCTACGTTGCAAACACTCAACTTTCAAAACAACTCTCAGCCATTCTATGTGTTGTTGAACCATGATATGGAATTGTTGAACTATACGACGGCTTATACACCAAATGCAGATGAATATTACGATTGGCTGAAAAAAGGAATGGAGAATTTTAAGCAATAAGATTTAGATAAGATTTAAAATAGATTATAAAAATAGAAATTGCGAAACATTTATAACTAAAGGCTGTATCACAGCTAAATCATTATTATGAATGTTACAGATGATAAATATAAACAAATGAAAAAAATATTTTTTGGAATTTTGGCGGTGTCCATTGTTGCATGTAAAAAAACTGAACCAGTAGCTCCAGTAGATTATACTTTGTTTTCTGGAACTATAAAAAATGCAAATGGCAATGGTCTATCCATAATGGATGCTTCTAATAAGAGTGTTAGGGAGATCAAGGTTACCGATGCAGGAACGTTCTCCGACACCATCTTCAATGCAAGTGGACATTATCGTTTTAGCGATGGAACGGAAAACTCTGCATTGTACTTGAAAAACGGGTATGATTTAAAGTTGAATATGGATGCCAAGGAATTTGACGAAACCATAGTCTATGCGGGGAAAGGAAGCAATGTAAACAACTATTTGGCTCAAAAAGTACTCATAGAGGAAAAAAGTGGGGATATGAAAGAACTATATACTTTGGATGAAGCAGAATTCTTGGCTAAGATGAAGCAACAAAAAGAAACATTGGAGCAAAGTTTAAAACCGGAGTTGGATGCGGACTTTGTAGCATTCGAAAAAGAAAACATCAATTATGAACACATATCCAATGTGATTGCATATGAAGCATATCATAGGTATTTGTCTAAAAATCGCGAGTTTAAAGTTTCTGAGTCTTTCCCTGACCTAGCAAAGGATTTGGCGTATGACAATGAAGAACATTTTAAATCATATGACACGTACAAGAGATTGGTGTCGAGAAACTTCAATAAATTGGCCTTTGAAACATCTGAAAAAGAAGAGATTCCTTTTGCTACAGCTGCCATAGACATAATCAAGAATTCAAAAGATGCTCAAATAATTAAAAATTACTTGCTTTCTGAATTGTCTGATCGAGTAGATGACAAAAACCCATCTGCAGAACAATTGTTCAACGACATAGTAGCACATTCTACAGATAGTGACTTTAAAGAGAAATTGACCAAGAAATATGAGAACATCAAAAAACTGGTAAAAGGAAATGCATCCCCAGTTTTCGTTGACTATGAAAATAGTGCAGGTGGAACCACATCCTTGGCAGATTTAAAAGGCAAATATGTCTATATAGATGTTTGGGCTACTTGGTGCGGGCCATGCAAGGCGGAAATTCCTCATTTGAAAAAGGTAGAAAAAAAATACCATGGCAAGAACATAGAATTTGTAAGCATTTCTGTGGATACTCAGAGAAACCACGACAAATGGAAAAAAATGATCGCAGATAGGGATCTGGGAGGAATCCAATTGTTGGCAGACAAAGATTTTAAATCCGAGTTTGTACAAAACTACAATATAAACGGAATTCCTCGTTTCATCCTATTGGATCCAGAAGGGAACATTGTATCTTCTGATGCGCCAAGACCATCCAACAAGAGATTGATAAGCATGTTCGAGGAATTGAAGATTTAATTGCATGCAAAGACATATAAGTACTAGGTCGAAGTAAAAAGGGGGGATATGTTCAGCCCCTTTTCATGTTTAAAATGTACATTGTATTTCTTTGTAGCAAAAGCATTAGTTTTGCAACATGTTTTAATGTTTCAATTTGATGAAGATACAAGGACAAATAGTAGATATACAAAATAATCGGATATACAAAGGAGAAATTACCTTGCAAACTGGTAAAATTGTTTCAATCGAAGAGAAGGAACACGATGTAAACCATTATATATTGCCTGGTTTTGTAGACGCTCACATCCACATAGAGAGTTCCATGTTGGTTCCTAGTGAATTTGCAAAGCTGGCAGTGACTCATGGAACCGTGGCTACGGTTTCAGACCCGCATGAGATAGCAAATGTACTAGGAGTAAAAGGTGTGGAGTTCATGATAGAAAATGGTAAGCAAACACCTTTCAAGTTCAATTTTGGAGCGCCTTCATGCGTTCCAGCAACAGCTTTCGAATCGGCGGGTGCCATAATCGATTCCAATGACATAAAGGCTTTGATGGAAAATCCTGACATAAAGTATTTGGCAGAAATGATGAATTACCCCGGAGTACTGTTCGATGACCCTGAGGTACTTGAGAAAATTGCGTGGGCTAAACGCAATAACAAGCCCATAGATGGACACGCACCTGGATTGAGGGGAGATGATGTAACGAAATATATTTCCGAAGGAATATCCACAGATCATGAATGTTTTTCTTATGAAGAGGCTTTGGAGAAGTTACAAAAAGGAATGAAGATAATAATCCGGGAAGGTAGTGCTGCCAAAAATTTTGAAGCACTAATAGGTTTGTTGCCCGAACATTATGAAAACATGATGTTTTGCAGCGATGACAAACACCCAGACGATTTGATGATAAGTCATATAAATGCTTTGTGTGCAAGAGCAATAGAAAAGGGAATGGATGTGTACAAAGTATTGCAAGTAGCTTGTATAAATCCCGTAAAGCACTACAATTTGGATGTAGGTTTGTTGAATGTCGGAGATGCGGCCGATTTCATTGTAGTTGAAGATTTAAAGGATTTCGAAGTACTTCAAACCTATATAGATGGAAAATTGGTGTTTGATGAGGGGAAAACCCTAATTGAAGATGTAACCTTTCAAAATTTGAACAGTTTCAATGCGAATATGAAAAGTGTCAATGATTTTCGGTTTGAATCTTCAACTGAAAAAATAAGGGTCATCGAATGTTTGGATGGGGAGTTGATAACCAATGAAATGGTAACAGAGGCTTCAAAGGAAAACGGTAATCTTGTATCGAACACGAAAACCGATGTTTTGAAGATGACGGTGGTAAATAGATACCAAAATCAAAAACCAGCCATTGCATTCATAAAGAACTTTGGTTTGAAAGAAGGAGCGATTGCAAGTTCAGTAGGACATGATTCGCACAATATAATTGCAGTAGGAGTAGACGACGAATCCATTTGTAGAGCTGTAAATGAAATCATAGAGGTCAAAGGTGGAATTTGCGCAGTAGGCAAATCAAGGGAGAAAACGGTAGCATTGCCAGTGGCAGGTATCATGAGTGACAAAGATGGAGAAACGATAGGAAGGGAATATGCCGAGTTGGATAAGATGTCCAAGGAAATGGGATGTACGTTGAATGCTCCATACATGTCATTGTCCTTTATGGCCTTATTGGTGATACCGTCTTTGAAATTGAGTGACAAAGGCCTTTTCAATGGCAAGGAATTTAAATTTACAAGCTTGGAAGTAAATTGACATGCCAATAGAACATTCCAAATACAAGCCACCCTATTTTTTTCGAAACGGTCATTTTTCAACGATCTATTCCGGACTTTTGAGGAAGGTTGAAGGGGTAGACCAAAAGCGGGAGCGCATTACACTAAGTGATGGAGATTTCATAGATTTGGATTGGAGCTTCGCCGAGGAAAAGTCAAATGCATTGATTATAGTATTGCATGGGTTGGAAGGCAATGCACAACGTCACTATACATTGGGAGTGGCCAAACTCTTCAATGAGAATGAAACCGATGCCGTCTGTGTAAACTTAAGAGGATGCAGTGGAGAAGAAAACAAAGTCTTTCGTTCATATCATTCTGGAGCAACAGAAGATTTGAAAGCAGTCATCGACCATATCATAGAGCATAAGAAATATGATAGAATATACTTGAACGGATTTAGTTTGGGAGGCAACATCATATTGAAATATTTGGGAGAACAAGAGAGATTGCCAAACCAAATAAAATCGGCAGTAGCCATATCCGTTCCCGTTTGGTTAAAAGGTTCCATGTTGCAATTGCATACGTTGAAAAATACGCTATATGCGAAAAAATTCAAAAAGGACTTGATTGAAAAGTTAAAGCGCAAGCAAAGACATTACCCCGATTTGATATTTGAAGAAGATATAAAACGAATTAAGAATTTAAAGCTCTTTGATGATGTCTATACGTCCAAAGCACACGGCTTTGTCGATGCTTACGATTATTATGAAAAATGCAGTAGCCTTCAATTCTTGTCAAACATTTCCATCCCTACATTGATAATAAACGCATTGAATGATTCCTTTCTATCTCCGGAATGCTTTCCTGTGAAGGAAGCCAAACACAATCCCAATTTATATTTGGAAATGCCCAAGTACGGAGGTCACGTCGGATTTTACGACAAGAAGAATAGTTACTACAATGAAAAGAGAACATTGGAATTCATAACAGAGAAAAGTATGGAATAAGCCCCACATTTGTCATCAATGTGAGGCTTATAATGTTATTGGTTATGGTTTTATGTCAATAGAATCAATTGATAATCAACTTTAATGTTTTTGTAAAACCATTGCTGCTTGTTATTTTTATAAAGTACATCCCAGTGTTCAAGCTTTCAGTATTGATACGGTATGAAGAAATTCTTTCTTTTTGTATGGGAAGTTTGTAACGCTTGCCCAAGATACCATATATGGCAATGTTTACAGTTTCATTGTCCACTCCTGTCAAGGATACATTGACATGACCATCTGCAGGATTTGGGTAGAGGCGAGCCAACAAAGAATTGCCTTTTACGGACTCTTGTTCACCTACATTCTTATTGAATGCTGTCTTTCCTGTAATATCAGGATCCCTAAAATTGGCTTTGTATTTCGTATTGCAAAAAGTGGAAACATCCGTTGGACTTGCATGAATCATTGGGTGGGAGGTATCATAAGGAGTCTCTATCCAAAGATTGGTTTCTGGATCCGTTGTGGATTCTGGCGATGTGAATATGTTGTTGCCAGCAATGATGTTGGCAACATATGAGCCAGTAGTACTCAAATTCCCTTCAATATAGATGTCATTCCAAGCTCTGCAAGTGTAGACGTTGCCAACCAAAGTACAATTCTCCACAGGGCTTCCGTCAAAAAGAATGTCTCCCAAATGGATATTTTCATTGAACGTTCCCATATCCAAGGAGGATGCCAGTGTTGGATCAAGTTCTGTATAGGTATAGTTTTCCGTATGGTATTCAATTTGCTCAGGTAAAATGTCATAGCTCAAAATTTGAGTACTTGTATTTTTTAAACCATGATCGTTTTCCGTATTGAACTTTATATCTACGCTTAGAACCAATTCTATGTCATAGAATTCCAAACCAACACCTTGGGTTGTTTCGTGCAAGTAATCAAAAGCTCCAGAAAATTGAAAAAACTCTTGTTTTTGCCCGACACCAGTAATGAAATTATAAAATGCATCCAGAGGAACAAATGGTGTTTGGAATAACGCTGGTGCTTCTCCATAAGGTGTTTCGTATTCAGATGGTTCCCAATCTGGATCTGGTCCCCAACCATCTTCTACACTGTTGGTGTATTCTGTATTGGAATACTTCCTCATGATGTCATAAGTGTCCACATTGTAACTTGTGGAAGATACATTCGTCGTATAATTTGGATCTATGAACGTGTTGAAGTTTTGCCCATTGGTGTTTATGGCTTTCGTTTGCGCTTTGAACCTGAAGGCTGCCTTTATCTCATAATCTTCAATGTCCAAAGCCTTGTTGAAGGCAAACATGAGGTCATTGTCTATTTTGATTTGATATTCATTGGACCAAGACTTATAAAAGACCTGTTGCAACGTTCCATAATTAGTCTCTATCAAATTGTCACTTTCCGATGCCGAATCCGGGACATAACGTTTTGTCAAGGTGATCTTCGGACTGTTCAACAACGCAAAGCTACCCAAGACTTCATTGTAAACGGGATACTCATACATGGTTTCCAAGATGGGATCTATCTTGTCATCTGGATCAGGAGTGGACAAGTCCAATACCTTGGTAGCCTCCGTACCATAGGTTCCCGGAGTGTAAAACGTAGGCCCCCCTTTAATTTCAGAATCGGAAATCAGTCCTTGAAAATGCATTTCGGTAAAGGTGACACTAGGAACCTTTTTTGGATCTGGAGCACTTGGCAATGGCATTTTCTCGAAGTTTTGCTCTATGTACGTCTTTGCATCGGAACCAAGTATCTTCTTTGCTATCTTCAGAAGGTTTTCTATGTTGATTTTATTTGATGTCTTTATGAAAGAACCATATTGATCCTTGATCTTTGTCCACCATTCCTGTCCTATCATACCTGAGGTATCAATGGCTTGTGCATTGATTCCATAGGTAAAAATTGCTGTCAAGGCATATTTAAGAACCTTCAATGCATTCAAGTTATGTTCTACGACCTTGTTGTGTCTGTTGGCAGCTTCCAAATCCAATTTATACTTTTCAAGGCGTTCTATGTAATCGTCAACAAGACCTTGCAATCCTTTGTAAATTAGGATGCCACCCTTGTTTTCGTCATTTCCCGTATAATCAAAACCAGACAAGAAATCCATGGGGTTTATTTGCAAATCTGGGTTTATGAGATTATCTGTTACAGATAGACTTCTTCCATGTAGTTCTAGACTTTCTTCCTTG
Organism: Bizionia sp.; assembly: GCA_020631395.1. Lineage (GTDB taxonomy): Bacteria > Bacteroidota > Bacteroidia > Flavobacteriales > Flavobacteriaceae > JAHDHI01. Next base: position 9,418 of record JAHDHI010000024.1, on the reverse strand, counting down.
ATTTGATTGAAATGAATTCTGATTTGGGAAGGGAAATAACATGTACATGGGTCGTATGCAATTTGAAAATCTGTAGAAAACCACTGCCTTTGTGCATTGGTAGCCTTTGCAAGAGCTTTCATTGTCGTCACTTTCGTCGGTTTGTCCAAAGGCATGTCCTTGCCACTATATAAACGTGCCAAACCTGTGGATCCAGTATTGTCTTCGTTCAAGACAAAGCTCATCACTACTTCTACGGCATCAGGGCCATCTCCGACCAATTGATCCAAACCAAAGTTGGCAAAAACTCTCACGATTCCAGAATACCTATTGTAAATTACAATATATGGAAGCGCTTGAAAGGTTTCATTGCTGTCCGCTATGTCTACATCGTTGGGATATCTCCCTAGATTTACCAGTAATAGTTCCCAACCATTTTTTGGAATGGGCCTTGGTGAATCGTTTATGTATTGATAATGGGAGAGCGGGCTTGACCAGATGTTATCCATTTCTGCAAGTGGTACTCCAGACCACATCATGTTGGATAGGTCATAATCTTCAAATCCGCCACCTGGCGTCAATGGAAACCAATTGGTTCCATTTAAATATCTGTCATCCCCGCTGGGATGAGTCAAGTCTACTGGAAGTGCATCATTCGTGGCATTGTCGGGATCTGTATTCACATTGTTGTCACATTGCGCATTCACAGAACCTATGCAAAGGAAAAACAAGACACTCCATTGACATAATTTTTTAAAAATCATAGTTTTGAGTGTTATTTTTGTTCTTCTATAGCTTTTAGACGTTTTTCCATTTGAAGGATGTACAAGGTCAATTCTTCTACTTTCTCAACAAGCAAGCGATTTAATTCTCCCAAATCTGCTCCATTTTCTTCTATCTGGGCAGCAGTGGGAATATTTGGCAAGTGTTTGTTCTCATCGATGAATTTTTGCAACGTTTCCAATGACATCAATTCATAATCCTTTTCAAAGACGTAGTCTGGGAAAGGGTTTAACGTAGTCGTATATTTTCTGGCAAAGACCTTCCCATCTGGTTTTACGGCAAAGTTTATTTCATTGCCAGAGGTGTTTACCACTTGTATGGCATTGCCATTGTTGTTTCTTATTCTAACGCTAAGCCCATACTTGGATTCATCGTTGCTCTTGGTACGAATGTAAAGACCATTGTCCTTTAGAGTCATTAAGTTCGTTGCTGCATACTCTGTACTGGTACTTGGTATGTAGTAACTGTCAGAACCCATCCAAATTCTTTTTAAGCTTCCATTTAGTATGATTCCCGTTGCTCCCGTGTTGAAAGTCATGTTCTGCCTTTCCAGATTCGTCAAGTAAAAGTTGTATTTCGACATTCTAAAGACAGTACCATCGCTGGCCAGTGAACCTGTAATTGAGTTTGTTAGACCTATTCGAGAAGTCTTTCCATAATTCAATCCTGATTTTTCTGTCAAGGCAGGGGAGTCCTTAATGTCCACAATGTAGTCCTTGGTACCATGCACTTGGAAATTGAACTTGACATTGCTTTGACTGGCTCCTGTTCCTATTCCCACGTTACCATAATTGGGATAAGGAAATGTATTGTCGTCTTGAGCTGAAACAAAAGTGAGGGAAATGCTTGCTACCAGCATTAAAAATTGCTTTTTCATAATGTTGTTGTATTAGGTGTTTTGTTGTCCTTACTCTATTGTTAGCTTTTCAGGTACCGCTTTTTATTGATTGATCTATTAAGAAGTAGCAATTTTCGAAATTCATTACCCAAGAATTTCAAATAAAAAACGAGTTGCTTTTTAAAGGCAACTCGTTTAGCAAAGAGCATATGACTAACGATTAGTGATAATAGTTTGTTTGATAGTTGTCAGTTTCTCCATTGAAATTGCCTTGAATGTGCATACCGTATATTCTCATTGGGTCCGCTATCTGGTGTGGACTGGTAATTTCTCCACTAGGACACAGGTAACCACCTCTATGGTTGGAAGTACCTCCCCAATAAACAGGACTGGAATTTGTACAAGTAGAAAATACATTTGAATAGGAATATGTATTTCCACCTAACCAATAATCCCATGCGTAATTCCAATTGCCAGTGATGTTGCTAATTGGCATGTAGCTGTTTCTGGTTTTCCATTTGCCCCAACGTTTTCTTTCTGCCTTGGATAAGGAAATAAAGGTAGACTGCATCTTGTGGGTTGTCAATTCACTTGATCTAAACCAAACAAAGTGATAAAATCTATGTTTAGGAGAATCATAATACCAAGTCTTGCTTCCAGGAGTCCCTTGTGGGCTGAAAATATTGTCGATGTAAAAATCGTTCAATCCCATTTTAGAACTGGATTTTTGTTGTTTGGATGACATTAAGGCAATATCATTAGGTCCTTCGTATGTTTTTGAGTTCAACCCATATTGTGTATAGTGATATATGCTACCTTCAATTATGACAAACCCTTGCTCGTTGCATACAAAGGCAGAAGGCTCGTAATTTACTCTCAAAGAATAGCTGTAAGCACCATCTTCTTCTATGGTCTGTTTAATAAAGCCTTTGTCTAGGTATTGACTGTAAAGATTAGAGAAAGCGACTGGTCTATTTAGGCTTTCCAATTCGTTTGGAGAAGCATTTTCATCGATTCCAGCGTAATATTCTTCATCAAATCCATCTTCTGCAATGCTAATTTTATCCATTATGATTTGTTGGGTTTCAAATCCATATTTTTCGCCCCATTGAATTCTTTGCTCTTCATTCATGTCTGAAAATGAATTTATGGCATAGTAGAACTCTTCAAAGCTGATAAACTCGAGCATCCCATCTCTGACTTTTACTCTTTGTTCTTTAATTTTGAATGTAGAATCTACTGATTTTGTTTCGGTGTCTTCAATGCTTTCTTTGTCGCAACTGTAGATGAAGCTGCAAGCGATAAATAAAATTAGGAATTGTTTAATTGTTACTGCTGTTTTTTTCATGATGTATTTAATTTAAATACAGTGCGTAAATCTTAGAATGATGTCATTGTAAAACTTACACACTGTACTGGTTATGTTATTCTTTTATGATTTTTTTCATATATTCTTTACCGTCTATCTGTAATTTGCAGAAATACAATCCAGTTTTCCAGCCAATGCTATTCACTTTAAAGTCATTAGAAGTAATAGTAGCTTCATAAACTTTGATGCCATTGGCGTTTAAAACCATTACTGTAGCTTCTTTGACTGTTTCAAAGTTTTCCACATTGATTTTGAAGTGATCTTTTACCGGATTTGGTGCCACAGTGATTTTTCTTGTCTCGTTGACATATACAGTGGATACAAAACTTTTTTGCATGCACATTTGATTGATTATGTGTTGTATTCTGTACTTGCAAGTATGATTGACTGTCAGTGATATTGGAGTGTACATAGCTGCTCCAGATCTTGTTTCCGTGTGTATCAAAGTCCAACTCGTCTCTCCAGGGCACTGTCTGTACACATTGTATGTTTCTTCTTCATAGTCGTCTGCATAAGAAGGAATGTTGCTAATCACCAGATTGTTGATGGTAGGTGAAGCACTGAAGTATGTGTTGAATGATGGATCAGGCTTGCAACACTTCATTACGGTAAAGCAAGTCGTGGAAGAACACCAACCCGTACTTGATGGCCAATTGATGGTTACACAGTATTCTCCATCTCCTTGATTGGGTATTTGGTGATCTCCTGAATAACCCAATGGATCTCCATTATACGTCCATTCGTAGGAATATTTATAAGGTACATCTCCTATGGGATCGTAGTTGAATCCAATTATGGCAGGAACCTTGCCACAGTAGAAAACATCCTCAATGAAAATAGATGGACCTACATCTTCGATTATTGTAAATGTGAAGTAAGTGGTACAACCATTTTGATCCACTATTACAAGTTTGTATGACCCATATTTGGAAGGAGTAAAACACATGCTGTTTGACAACAAGGTGCTCATAGGCAAAGATGGATGTGGTCCCCACCATTCGTATGTATATGAATTTCCAGCAGGAGCAGCAGGAGCACAGATTTCCTCAAAATTGGAATCACAAACTTTGATTTTTTTAGGGATGTCTATTGCAATGTCTTCCTTGCAACAATTGTTCACTGTTGCATCGTCATATCTAGCGATGAAATAGCCTCTTGGCCCTCCGGATACGTATGAACCGTCTATATTCAACGGTGTGGATACGCCACTGGTAAAATAGGATCCTACCAAGATTTCCTTGTTGTTGGAATCCATCAATGCCTCGGATCCAAATGAAGAACAGGAGTCGGAATTGGAACTCCAAACACTAAGCCCACTAGCATTGTTCAATGAGGTGGCAAAGAAATCATAGCCACAAGGAGCTTTGGATACATCACCTGCATTGGATTTGTTTACAGGGTCGTAAGTGGCACCAGTAACATATACATCTCCACAACCATTGGTCTCTATGCTATATGGTTTTGGAGCCAAATTTCTCGACCATAGAAAACTTCCAGATCCATTCTTGTCATAAGCAACGACTTTTGTGTCTTCAGCCCAGTATACGGCATTGTTCACATCACTTACTTCAACGTCATAACTTCTCCAATTGTAACTGTTTGTAAGTCCATCGGTTTTTAATCCAAATGTGTTGTCAAAGTTTCCATTGGCATCAAATTTGGCCAAGAAAGTATCGGGAGTGGCTGTTGGACTTGGTGTCGAAGATGTAAATATGTGAGGAGTAACACCATCATAGAAAATGGCAGTACCTCTAAAGTCTCCCGTAATGTATACGTTGCCATCATCATCCACATCGATGTTGTTTCCTCTGGTGATGTTGGATGCATCTATCTTTTTAGCCCATACCAATGTCTTTGTCGATGTGATGGTATATTTGGCGATGAAAGAACTTCCTCTGTTTCCTGTAAGTGTCGTACCATCAAAGAACGTAATTGAAGATGTAGGAGTGGTGTGAGAGCCAAAGTGACCAACTACATATAGGAAATCGCCTTTGATTTTGATGTCCAACATTCTAGAATTGCTTCCCGTCAATTGATCCCAAGTATTGGGAGTTGCAGCACCAGAGATGCCAGAACTTACTATGGCTCCTTTGTTTGAACCATTTGAACCCACAACATAAATGTTGGAATCCTTGTATTCCATACCACCTTCTCCAGTATAGCCCATATAGCTTAAAAGTGAAGAGATGTCTTTTGTCCATTGCAAGTTTCCTGCATTGTCGAAACGTCTCAATGCACGTGTGAAACCTACATTTTCTCCGTAGGTATAAACATTGTCTGAATCATCTATGGTAGCATTCATTGCACTAATGTAGCTGCCATCTTCGTAGTTGACATAGTCCCAAGATTGAGAATATGAAATAATGGAAACTAATAGTCCCATTAAAATTAAAATACTTTTTTTCATTGTGATTAATTTATAGTCCTTACTCTTTTGTAAATAGGTTTTTCAGGTACCACCTTTGGTCGATCTATTAAGAAGTGGCAGTATTTGAAATTCATTACCCATATATTTTGAAAAAATATTGAAAAGATGATGTTCTATATAAGAAACCCGCCTAAAATAAGGGGGTTAGGAGGGTTGTGTTATTCGAGACTTTAATCGATATAGACTTCTATTTCTGTAGAATTGGTGAAATAGGAGGTGCCGATGGAAGTTGTATCTTCTTTATGCTTGATTCTAGTTTAACAAATGCATTTCACATAAAGAAGGAGGTATCTCATCTATTTGCCCAATAGAAATTTTTTGATTTTTGAGAAAAACAATACTAGTAGGAGCAATACGATCCCCATCATGATTGAATAAGCATAGGATGTATCGTTTATCTCTATGGCCGTTGCATCACCAGTAAGTATGAGAGAAGACCAAAAATAGGGAGACAGTTCACTGTTTTGATGATTGTTCAAATAGTTTAACTTGGCATTATGCAAGGCTTTGGATTTTGTCTGTCCTTCCTTTATGCCTTTATAGAAAGAAACCAATATTTCATTGTTGGACTTTTCATTGACGTTCCATAGAGAGGCAATGACACTTTTGGAGCCGCTATAGAAGAAACCACGAGACAAGCTCATGAGTCCTTCTCCTTTCAATAGTTTGCCAGAAGCACTTTTGCAAGCATCCAAAACGACCAAGTTTGCTTGATTGCTTATGCCGTACAATTCATTGAGCTGCATTTTTTCATTGGAGAAGGCAATCCAAGGGACATTGTCATCATCTATGCCAGCGTGAGTATTTATATGTATGATGTCATAATCGTTCAAACTCGATACAAATGCCTCTTTTGTTGCTTGGTCTCTGGTCAATAGAGTAGTAGGGAGTAAAGACGAAATACCTTTCATCTCCGTTTCACTTCGTTCCAAGGATGGCAGAGATGCATCACTAAATGCAATTGGAGCAAACCCTATGAGTTGTTTTTCCGCTTTGCGTTCTTTTTTCTCTATTTGTTTGAATACGGATGCAGACTGGTAGTAGGATATTTCCACATTGTTGCCAATAAGGTAATTATATGTAGTATTCTCAGTGTTTGTCGATGTTGTCAAGGCTTCAAAAGGAAGGTTTTTCAATTTGTAATCCGGTACCACCGTCAATTTCTTGTTGGAAATGCTTTGCAAGGCATCCTTGAAAGGGAATATTTTTTTGAATATGGACAATGAGATGTCGTTATAGGCTTTATTGTCCTTTTCATAGACGATTGGACGATTCATCAATTCCTTCAATGATTCCAATTCTTTCAATAATTTGGGAGCATCTTGTATTTCGAATAGAATGGAGCTATTCTCATCACAAAAAAGACCATAGCCTGCATCGTCGTTGAGGATGTACTCCATATAGTTGGAGGAGCTGGAGACATACTTGCTTCTTGCATCTTTCAATGTCAATATCTCAGGCTCCTTTTTGGAGTTGAAATAATCGGGATGTTGCTTTCTCAGAGTATCTAAAAAATGAATATAGGTGTTTTCCTTTTCCAAATACAAGTCGGTCAATGCTTTGTCTTTAGGAGATTTACGACGCTTGTCCTCCAAAGATAGGATGGAGTAACGCAGATTGAATTCCCTTTGCAATATGGAGTCTAGAATATTCAATTTGGCCTTCTCTTGCGTGGCATTTAAATTTTCCAACAATAGCAAGGATTTGTTCTTTTCCATGAAATAAAAGGCAGACTCCTTGTCGTCAAGCAAATAGGAGACTTTTACGCCCAACATATAGGAGTCTACACCTTTGTTTATCCAGAAGAGTTTGGAATTGTTGTTGGTGCTTTCAAAACGAATCAAAGACACCAATTGATCTATTAGATATAGGGTGCTTTGGGAATATTTTAAATAGTCTGGATTTTGCTCTTCTTCGTAAGCAAGTACAAAGTTGTTGGCCTTCTCAATCAAGTAGCTCAAGATATCTATCTTGTATGGGGATTCTTTGATGTTGTTTATGGTTGGTAAGAATTTGATGGAAGTCGACATGTTGGAAATTCCCAATACAATGCAAAGCGCCTTGTCATATAAGGTATTTTTGTCCAAGGTTCTTTTGGTTTGTAGATAAAACCCTTGGTTGAAGTAAATGTCGGCGATGGTGACATGATTCTTAGTGATTTCCAATGCTTTGTCATAATGTTCTTTTGCAAGTTTATGATTGTTGAATTCTGAATGCAGTGCAGCTATGTTGGCATAGGCTTTGGCTATTCTTTCATGCTCTTTGTATTGTAAAGCCAAGTCCAGTGATTTTTTTAAATATTCTGTAGCTTTCTCATAGTTACCTATCTTTTTGTATATCCTTGCAAGATTGTTGTAAACCTGAATGTTCTTTATATTGTCGGTATTTTTCTTTTCGAATTCTTCACTGTACAGAAATATCGTTTCGATGTCGCTTTCTGTTAGGTTCTCCACTAGACTATAGATGAGTATGGCATTTTTATAGGCGATGGATAGAATTTTTATGTCATTGTAATTATCATAAGAATCTATGATTATTTTCAAGTATTGCAATGCCTTGAAGTAATCCCCATTGTTTTTTAAAATCAAAGCCAATTTGTTGTAGGCCTTATAAGTAAATCTGTTTTTTCTATTGCCTTTTATTACCTTGTCCAAATAGTACAATTGTTGTTTTGCATCCTTTAGATAAAGGTATTGTTGAGACATATTCAATAGACTATTATCCAATTTATAGTCCAATCCAGGAAGAGATTCCCTGATGTCTATGGCTTTTTGTAATTCTTGTATTGCTTGTTTGTAGTTTTTTGTTTTCTCGTTGTAAAAACCTAGATGGTGGTATGCATCACTTTGATTTTCCAAATTGATTATAAAATCTTCGTCTTTTAAAAGTGCTTTTGTTTTTTTTATTTTTTCATCGAAAGTTAAATTCTTCTTCTTTTTTATTGTTAAAACCTTGTCATTTAGCTGTTTTTGGGAATATAGAGAAAGAGCACTAAGTAATATTGCTAAAAATAAAAACCACTTTGACAAGACCATAGAGTACATTCAAGTTAAATAATGTTCTACAAATAAACTGAAACCTTGACAAGATAAATATAAACCACATAATAATTTTGTTTTTTATGAGTTAGATGAGTCGATAAACTTAAATAATAAATAACATGTTGGAAAAACTCAAAGCTTTTGAAATTAAGAATGAAATGATGATTAAGATCTATGGCGGATCCAAGCTAGGGTCTATGGAACCTGATGATGATGATGGGGGAGTAGAATAATTTCATATTCGTTAAAACTTAAAGCGCAAACCAATTATAGTTTGCGCTTTTTTTATCTGAAAGATTCAACACTCTGATAAATTGGTCATAATAAATGAAAAGTGTTAGCATAAATATATGCTTTACGACAATTGCAAAGCCATTAATCTATTTTAATTAGTTTGGAGTACAATGTAGGTTTGGAAGCACCTATGTAGTCACCATTGAGGTTAAGCTTGTATTTTATCCCATGTGGTGTAAGCGACATCCCTGAGTCGTATAGATGTTTTGCAGCCATAGCAGAGACCACGGGGGCCGAAAAGGAAGTGCCGTTTATATATGTGCCATCAAAAGGAATCTGTTGTCCTGGAGCAAGGAAGTCCACCGTGGCTTGGCCATAATTGGAGAAGTAGGCAATGTCGGTATTGTTATGGTTGGACGCTGCAATTGCCGTTACATTCTTTGGTTCGTAGTTGGATGGGTAATGCTTCAGGTTTGGAGACCAGCCATCGTTGTTGTTTGCCCAATTTCCAGCAGAGGTAACTACCAATACGTCGCTTTCGTGTGACCTGATGATGTTTGTCAAGATGTCATCTGCAAAGTCAGCCCCACTGCCGTCGTAGTCGTACCATCCCAAACTCATGTTTATGATGTCGGCTCTTTCTATGGCAAATGCAGTCCCACAAATGATGTTGAAGCGAGAAGATCTCCCTTCCGAGTTGGATACTTTCACAGGCAATATGGTATGAGGCACACTCAAGCTTTCCA
>JAHDHI010000104.1 GCA_020631395.1 Bizionia sp. | reverse complement strand
AGCTAGCTTCCGATATTTGTCCTAAAATGTTGCACTTACTAATTGAACTTAGGATTTTCTAATGTAAATTAGAAAGAGATCCCAATATAATTGAGCCCCCTTTTTAAAATTCAAATACTTGAATTCATCTGTAAGAAGTAAAAGGTGACTATCAAAAAAATCAAGGCACCCAAACTTCCAAGTCGAACACGATGTAGTTGGCTCCTGAACGCTCATTGCACGAAGACACAAGATAAACCGAAGGAATGATCTCCCAAGCATATCCCCCTACTTGATTGACTACACCATTAATCATGGTTTGAAGATCATCCTCGTAATGATCGCAGTTTACATCGCCATCTCCATCCACATAATACGAAATGGCTGCCTTGGTATTTACAATGTTGAACCCTCCTGAAGACGGCAGCGGAAAGGTGACGCAATTTTGCACATAATGTAAAAACTCTGGTGTTGAGTCACTAGAACATGAAGCATCGGAATCCAAGCTACAAGACATTTTCTGAGTTGAATTCGCATTGTCTTGTCTATTTTTGAATGCTTCGATTTCATCATTTGAAGCAGCTCTTCTTTCAGAAAACTTTCCTATTGATTCTTGAATTTCAACAGGTAGAGGGTCGCCGGAAGTTGATCCTAATTCATTTGTTTGAATTTCTTGCTCACAAGAAATCATGGTAATTAACACCATTACCGATGGAATGATTTTTTTTAACATGTCTTATTGTTTTTAAAAATTAATGATTGGCGTAAATTTATATCGAATCACTATTTAGATTTCCAATTTTATAGTTAAGAATTAATTACCAAAACGTGATTTTTGCATTAAAAAAGGATTGATTCATGCAACCAACGGTGGTTACAACTATCAGGTTCGCAATAGCAATGGAGAAGGAGGTCGTTAGTATCATAAGTAAACACATTCAACAAGAATTCATATGAATTTGACGGTAATCATTCAATGAACCTTTCAAATGAAAAACTGATGTACAACCTCGAACAACAACTCAAATCATCATAAAAAAAAGCCATTCGACAATTGTCGAATGGCTTTTTGGTTTCCAGCTAAAAATGCCTATCCCATAGTTAATCTCTGTCTCATCTTCTCCATTCTCCCATGATTGATTTCTCTTGGAAATGTCTTGCCCCATAGAGCACTTTGCCCGTTAGACACCTTCTACCATCAAACGTGTATCTGGTAATTTTGCCAAATGTGCAATTTCCACACCAGGCTTGGCCATACGGCTAATGGCATTAATTGCTGCAGCAATTGCACCTTCCTGCCAACCAGGCAAAGATGAAATTTGATCGCCCACGATAAAAAAACATGGATCACCGTGAGTATCGTTCTCCGAGTCATATATACCGGTACCTTGTGCAATGGCGTTAAACTGTTTCGTGGAATATTCGGCATCACCAACAGCCTGCCAATAGGCCCAACCTCCTTTGATGTGTGGCATGTTCTGCCAAGCGATCGCCAAACCATCTTCTAATCCTTCGGCAAATTTGGAATTGAACTTACTGGCGTCCCTTCTAGCTTTTATCAATCTTTCGCTCACTGGCAACTTGCCCCATTCATATGCTATCTTATCAAAATTGTAGGCTCCCGTCAAGACCCCTTTTTCATCTTGATATCCTGTGGATGGATACCAAATTTGTTGAATTTCATTGTCTGTCCATGAAATGCCTCCAAAAATGGGCACAACACCAATTTCTGATTTTTTCACGGAATGCGTATCTGATTCAATTGGGCTACCTTGCCATAAATATCTATCTGCCTGCCATCCCACTTTGGATGTACAAGCCAAGAAGCGTGAGACATAACCGTCTTCTCTAGCTTTGTAACCCGGAGCTTTGGTAGGATCAAATTGAGCGACATAAACTGCATTGAGTGCCTCTTTAAACCTGCCTTCGAACCCTGTTTTGCTCTTTCCCATCAAATTGTCCGACAATATTTCCTTTAAAAAAGGCATCGCAAGGTTGCAAATGCAATAGTCTGCTTCGTATTCGATTAAATCTTCTGTCCCAACTTGGCTTACGGAAACTTTAAACTTCTTACTGTCCTCACACCAATCTATCTTCTTTACCGGACTGTTTAAATGGATGTCTCCACCCAAAGCGGCGACCTGTTGGGCAAAGGAATGTTGAACTTGATCCATCCCACCAACAGGTTGAAACAACGTTGGTTGCCATAAAAAATCCGTAGGCTGGTAAAACTTGGTTCCTTCCCAAAATTTGGATTCCAATAAATTGTCAAAACTCAACACGTCGGCGACAATCCCGGCAGCAACGCCTGGCAATACATCATAACCAGCTCTTGTTTTCCCATCTTCGAATCCAACTGCCCCTGCACTCACTTCATATTTCCCATCTACGTCAAGTTCGCCAAAACTGATCATCAAACTTTTCAATTCCTCGACACGCTTTTTCAAATCGCCTTTTTTGATATTCATGTCAGAACTACTCAATAGCTCTTCTGCCTTGCCATAAACCATTTGTGCCAACCAACCACGTGTATTGTGATCCAAACGGCGATAGACCATTGCATCTCCTCCAAAGCTACCATCCTTTTGCACCAAATTGGACTCGGAATTCATTACATAGACTTCAACATCGACAGAGAATTTCTTCAAATAATGGAGAAGCCGTTTATGGCTACTCGGTATCCGGCCTGGTCCTGCATTGAGGTAAGGTTCCGAATCACCTACGGGTCTTTTGAATCGAACAACTTGTGGCTCACCTGGAGTTGAATTGAACAACTGACTATTGGTGTCCTCAGTAAGAACATCTCCTGTTCGTAGGCTTAAACAGCGACCACCAGTTCGATTGAGTGCTTCCAATACCGTTACCTTTGCACCTGATTCTTGTGCCAATATTTCGTAAGCTGCTGTAAGTCCACCAACTCCAGAACCAACAACAATAACCTCTTTCCCCTTGAGTTGACCAGGTGAGAGTCTTATTGCACGATCGGTAACTTGCTCTTGTTGGCGAGTGGCCTTGGCCAATGCAGCATAAGCGGTGGCTTGAGGATTGTTCTCTAGAAAATGTTTACGACTTTTGTACTGTGTCATTTTATGTTTGTTTTATTAGTTACTTTTTATGTTTCATCTGCTTCAATGATGAACTTAACCGTCATTTCCGTCCCCTTTCTGCAAAGTCTATTCTTGAATCAATGAATCTTCAACCTTCAATCCTTGTAAATTTCCATTTATACCAATTCTAGTTTGAAATTGCTGCAAAGGAAAATGGCTGTCTTTTTCCTATGCATGAAAAAGAAATAGATCATAGCTTTGGTTGCGATTTCTTTTTATTCTGAAAATAGACAAGGAAAAAAGAACGTTTCATTCCAGTCATTTTAAATTGGAATTGGTATTAATTCAAGCCGAATTCTTTTACCATACACAAACTACCATATAAAAACATTACCAAAAAAGAGTATAAATACCCCTTTTTCATATTAATTTCACACTTTTTTTACATTTAAAAAGCTCAAGGAAAAGCACTTGATCATATCTTTGTTGAACAAAGAACCCATATGCTCATGAACAAGTCTTTACCATACCCCAAGTTATTACTTATATTCCTCTCCCATGTCTTAATCGTTTCTTGCAATGGACAGAAGAAGGCAACCCCATCAGAAGACATCTCTATCTCCACCTCTCCAAATGCCAAGCCCAAAGATTCTTTAATACAGCCATTCAACATTGAACAAAATGCAATTCCCAATGACAATTCCGTTCCATTGTTCTACGACGGGCAACTATGCCATTGGGTGCGAAACATATTCCAGGACAAGAATGGAAATCTTTGGTTTGCCACCAATCACTATGGTGTAATGCGTTACGATGGAAACACTCTGGAATACTTTAGCGAAGAAGATGGGTTCGGTGCAGGTAGGGTAAATGACATCGTGGAGGACGATTCTGGAAATGTGTGGTTTACCACCTATGGAGGACTTACAAAGTATGACGGAGAATCCTTTACCAATCACAACGTACGAGTAGGAGCCATCAATAACGATCTTTGGAGCATCACGATAGATAACAAAGGTACCTTTTGGATAGGCTCTACTGAAGGCGCTATTAAATTCGATGGTGAGACATTCACTCCCTACCCAATTCCAAAGGCAGAAGTGAAAAATGCAACTCCCATGCTATCTCCTGATCGAATTACTAGCATCTTGGAAGACAAAAACGGAATCCTATGGTTTGGTACCGATGGGTATGGCATTAGCAAGTACGATGGAAAATCCTTCGTACACTTGACCAAGGCAAATGGACTGCCCGACAACAATGTCCACGACATCATGGAAGATTCCAAAGGCAACATTTGGATTGGTACCATGTACGGGGGAGTAAGTAAATACGACGGAAAATCCTTCTCCAATTTCACAAAGAATGGAACGATCCAAGGCAATGAAGCAGGTGGCTTTCATGAAGATAGGATTGGAAACATTTGGTTTGCTGCAGAGAACGTGGGTGTATACAAATACGATGGCAAGTCTTTCACCAATTTCCACTCAAAGGAAAAGGATGAGGTGGACATAAATGGCATACTAAGCATCTTTGAAGACAAAGAAGGTCGATTTTGGCTTGGTGGTTGGAAAGGGCTTTTCCGTTATGATGGCAAATCCTTCCATAACATTACCAAAGATGGGCCTTGGGGCAAAAAACCAAAGAGTTAGTCTCTATAAAAGAGCGTCATGTTTTTCAACATGCAAAAACCTTACATCCATACCATTAAAAATAGAAACCAAAGCTACCGGTAACACCAAATTTTCTGGCATCGGGGTTGGTCGTCTCGTTCAAATAGTTTCCTCTGAAGTTGAAGTCCAATCTAAACACTTTGAAAATATTCCCTACTCCAACACTATATTCATAATAGGCTTCTTTCGTAGGGGCCTTGTATATTAGTCCAGAAGCGTTCAAATCCCTGTTTTCTTGTGAAATGTCTCCTACAACGCCTCTAAGGCCCACAATGGCTCTCAAATTGTATTTCTTCAAGAAGGGGATTCGAGAAAATAGACGTCCATTGAAATTGTGCTCCACATGCAACGTTGCATATTCGTCCGTGACAAACTCATAAAAGTCCAATTGGGAAAACGTGTTGTAAATGGAGAAATAGGTTTGGTTCCCAGGTACCACGCTCATTAGTCCCAATGGCACTTTCCCAAAGGTCTTACCTACTTCCACGGTGGTATACAATCGTCCGAAACCTCCAATGGCCCACGGCTGCAAATACGAGAATTGTAGTTTCGTATAATCAAAATCTCCATTGAGAATGCTTTTGTCTCCTTGTGTCACTTGTGCGAACAATCGTGCGAAATCATCATTTTTTACACGACGCTCCACTCCAAATCCAGTCATTTCTCGTTTAGGAAAGTATGACAATGATAAAGCCGTTTCAAATTGCCTTACTCCAGATGCCGTCGTGGTTTGCGTATCATCCGTATAATAATCCAAACTAAAGGTCGGTGAAGCAGATTCCAAGGTTCTATAAGTACCGCTAAGGCGGGTAATAAAGTTCCTGAACGGTTCAACCTCCAAGGCCAATGTCGTAAGATTCACATTGGTTAGCTTGTCGTTGGCTCCTGTACCAGCAACCGAGGAAGATGCCAAACTACGTCCCAAAACATCCGTAGAGGTCGTCAAGCTTGCTCCTATTTGCTCTACATCCCTCCTATTGCCTCCAGAAATGATGAGTCTGCTCTTTTTGTCGATCAACCATTTCCCTGAAATTCCATATTTAAATTTGTCATCTCGGAAACCATAGGCCAAAAACCCTTCGAGACGCCACAAGTCGTTTTGCCCAAAATAGGTACGTCCTCCTCCACGAAGTCTCAAGCCTTCGACTTCATTGAATCCAAAGGTTGAAAAAATGGGGCCATAGTCCAATTTCACGCTTGGAAATTCCACATATCCGGATGCCAGTATGCTTCCAAGGTTGTATAGTCGCTTGAACTTTTTTGTCTTCTTCAATGAATCCAACATCGTGTATACTCCCTTTTCATCCTTGTTCAAAGACTCCATTCTGTTCTTTTCCCAAAATTCATCATTCTGGTTGTAGAGATCTTCATCGAAACTATATACTTTTTCCTTGTAAAACTTCGGGTCTTTCTTTTGATTGAACTTGTAGTTGTCATACAAGGTTGTACGTTTTCCATAGATTCCTTTGGACTTCTCCTTTTTGTTGAAGGCGAAATCCGACATGAAATAATCACGCTTGATCAAGAACACGGAATCATTCAACACATCAAATTCTTGCTCGATGTATATGTCCTTCACCCAGTTTATGTTGGCACTCTTGGACGCCTGCATATTGATGTCCTTTATGGCAAATGTGCTATCTGCCACCCAAAAGTCTCCTTTGAAGGTCAATTCGTTTTTACGCCTCGGATAGAATATGATGTTGTAACACCATTTGTTGTCTATGTAGGCACTATCCGAAAGTACGTAATTGTAAGTTTGAATCCCCGTTCTGGATATTGGGCTGGTAAAGCTTTTGTCGAAAAACTTCAAGTAGTTGTCGTATACGTCATAATCGGAATACAAATCGTCCACAAAATCGATGATGACTTGATTGTTGCTAAATCCAGAATTTTTGTTTCCTTTTAGGATCTCTCGCTTTTCTTTGATCTCGTTGTCCCCATAGACTTCACTCGCTGCTTCGTTTATGAACATTGGCAAATAGGTTTTACCTGTTACCTTTGAGGTATCTACCTGTTCGAAGACAAATTCCATCCCTCTGAAGAGCTTGCTGTTTACAACGGAGCTATCTATGGTGTTAAGGTCGAACTCAACCTTTTCGTACTTGTCGTATTGATATTGCTTGTATTTTTTAAGGCCATTGCTACGCTTGTTAGCCCATATCTTCCTTAAGATGTCTATGGCAGGATTGTTCTTTTTCGGTTGTTTTCCAGAAACGATTACCACTTCATCCAAAGCCGCCACGGCTTCCTTCAGAACAAACTTCAAATTGTAATTGACACGTTTTTCAAGCTGAATGACTTGTGTTTCATAACTAATGAATGACACCTCAAGTGTATTGTGATCGTCACTGCTTTCCAAATAGAATTTTCCATTTTCGTCTGTGATGGTTCCAATGCTCGTTCCTTTAAAGATGATATTTGCATAAGCTACAGGTAATTCATATTCATCAAAGACATGTCCACTTACTTTTGTTTGTCCAAAAACGGAAAGGCTTCCGAAGCAAAAAAAGAAAAAGAGTAATTTATAATTATTCATCCAATAGTTTTATAACAAAAAAACTTCATCAACAATTGTGCTAATGAAGTTTAAATAACGTAAAAAAAAGTTACATTATCTATACAATCTTATTTGTACATTACTTTTTTAACAGCTTTGACGACTTCTTCACTATTTGGCAACCATTCTGCCAATAAAACTGGAGAGTATGGTGCAGGTGTATCCGCTGTGTTTATTTTCACAACAGGTGCATCCAAATAATCGAATGCCTCAGATTGTACGATATATGTCAATTCCGTCGATACATTTCCAAATGGCCAAGCTTCTTCCAAAACAACCAATCGGTTGGTTTTCTTCACAGATGCCAAAACAGTTGCCTTGTCCAACGGCCTAACGGTGCGTAAATCTATGATTTCGCAAGATATGCCTTCTTTTGCCAATTCGTCAGCAGCTTTGTATGCTTCCTTTATTATCTTTCCAAAAGAGACTATGGTTACATCCGTTCCTTCTCTTTTAAGCTCTGCTACTCCCAATGGAATTGTATATTCTCCCTCTGGAACTTCTCCCTTGTCTCCATACATTTGCTCACTTTCCATAAAAATCACTGGATCGTCATCACGAATGGCAGATTTCAACAACCCTTTTGCATCATAAGGATTGGATGGCACCACTACCTTTAAACCAGGTGTATTGGCAAACCAATTTTCAAAAGCTTGCGAATGCGTTGCTGCCAATTGTCCAGCAGAAGCGGTAGGTCCTCTAAAAACGATTGGACATTTGAATTGTCCACCCGACATTTGTCTGATTTTTGCGGCGTTGTTTATAATTTGATCAATTCCAACCAAAGAAAAGTTAAATGTCATGTACTCCACAATTGGTCTATTCCCAGTCATCGTGGAACCAATGGCTATTCCTGCGAAACCAAGTTCTGCAATAGGGGTATCTATAACTCGTTTTGCTCCAAATTCATCTAACATTCCTTTTGATGCCTTGTAGGCACCATTGTATTCAGCTACTTCCTCTCCCATCAAATAAATGCTCTCATCTCTGCGCATTTCTTCACTCATCGCTTCAGCTATCGCTTCTCTAAATTGAATTGTCTTCATCTATTCTATTAAATTGAAAGGCAAAAATAAGAATTAATGAAAACTATTGATGAAAGATTTATTTAAAATTTATTATGCACGCATAACATTTATTCAAAATAAAATAATTACCTTCGTAACCTCAATAAAATTAGACCTCTTAGAGAGGATATTAAAGTTATAATTAGTCGAAACAGGTGCTTACCACACTCTTTTGGTAGCAACTTATGGCTTGAATAAATAAAATTAAACTAAAAATTATGAAAATCTTAGTGTGTATAAGTCACGTTCCAGACACTACGTCAAAAATTAATTTTACTGATGGTGATTCCAAATTTGATACCAATGGCGTTCAATTCGTTATTAATCCAAATGACGAATTCGGTTTGACACGTGCCATGTGGTTTAAAGAAAAGCAAGGTGCAAGTGTAGACGTTGTAAATGTTGGGGGGCCAGAAACAGAACCAACATTGCGTAAGGCATTGGCTATTGGTGCAGACTCGGCGATTAGGGTAAACACTGCCGCTACTGATGGTTTTCAGGTAGCCAAAGAATTGGCTAAAGTAGTGAAAGACGGTGGTTATGATTTGGTTATTGCTGGTCGCGAATCCATTGATTACAATGGGGGAATGGTTCCTGGAATGCTAGCAGGATTGATAGATGCCAACTTTGTAACGAACTGCATCAATTTGGAAATTGAAGGCACGAACGCTACAGCCATCAGGGAAATAGATGGAGGAAAGGAAACAGTTACCACTGCATTGCCTTTGGTTATTGGTGGACAAAAAGGATTGGTCGAAGAAAGTGACCTACGCATTCCAAACATGAGAGGAATCATGATGGCTCGAAAAAAACCGTTGAATGTCGTTGAACCAAGTGTTTCTGAAACTGAAGCTGCTTCCGTTAAGTTTGAAAAACCAGCTCCAAAAGGAGCCGTAACGTTGGTAGACGCTGGAAATTTGGATGAATTGGTGAACTTGCTTCACAATGAAGCCAAAGTGATTTAGCCTTGGACTGAATCTTTTTAACCTTAACAGAAAAACAATGAGATTCCCTTTCTTCTGGGAACAACCAAAAAGAAAATTATTATGTCAGTTTTAGTATATACAGAATCCGAAAACGGAAAATTCAAAAAAACAGCGTTCGAAGTTGCCTCCTATGCAAAAGCAGTGGCAGATCAACTAGGAACGACGGTAACTGCCGTTGCAATCAATGCAAACGATAGTTCCGAATTAGCAAACTATGGTGTAGACAAGGTATTGAATGTATCCAATGCAGACTTGAACGATTTCAATGCAAAAGCTTATGCAGCCGTAGTCAAACAAGCTGCAGATAAAGAAGATGCAAAAGTTGTAATTGTAAGCCAAAGTGCAGACAGTAAATACCTAGCGCCGATTTTGTCCGTAGGTTTAAATGCCGGATATGCATCAAATGTCGTAGAAGCGCCATCCAGCACAGCTCCATTTACAGTTAAACGTACGGCCTTTACAAACAAGGCATTCAATTTGACGACAATCAATACAGATATAAAGGTCGTAGGTGTTTCCAACAACTCATTCGGGTTGATAGAAAACAACGCAAGCGCTTCAGCTGAGGATTTCTCACCAACACTCCCGACATCTGGGGTAAAGGTGGAATCCATAGACAAAGCCACAGACAAAGTAACGATTGCAGATGCAGAAATCGTAGTTTCTGCCGGACGCGGGATGAAAGGACCAGAAAATTGGGGAATGATCGAAGAATTGGCAAGTGTATTGGGAGCAGCTACGGCTTGTTCCAAACCAGTAAGTGACCTAGGATGGAGACCTCATAGTGAGCACGTTGGACAAACTGGAAAGCCAGTGGCATCCAACCTATACATTGCCATTGGTATTTCTGGAGCAATCCAACATTTGGCAG
>JAHDHI010000023.1 GCA_020631395.1 Bizionia sp. | reverse complement strand
AGGCTAAGCTAAATGACTAATCCAATAAAACCCTTTTTTAAGGGGCGACTAATTAATAAATGAGCCATTAGTCAACTCTAATTTCGTACTAATGAGCTGGCTTGTTCTTATAGCCCCAGAGTTATTATTAGTACCGTTGGTAGGAGCGTAACGGGCTGTGATGTAATTTGGAATATTTGTAATGCTCCCAGAGCTCAATCCGCTTTCAAAATTATAGTCATAGTTTATTTCTCTTTGGAGCATGTTATCCATATCAAACATGGATTGTTTCTTCAACCTTAAGCCACCGGCATTCACTGTAGTGTTTTTAAAGTTGAAAGAATGCAACTCGTAGTGAAATTTTGCATAACCTCCTGTTGGATATGTCATTTTTTCCAAAGATGCCGCTTTGGAATATGTTAGATTGGGTGTTTTATTAACATTGGAACTAGCATACATTAATGAGTATCCTGTAAAAGGAAAAGGAATTATAGAGTTAGTTCCTTCTCCGGATTTATAATACGATTTTGGATAATGTTGATTGTAAGAAACTCCAGACGGCCCATTATAATATCCTGTAAAATCTTGATCCAAAGAAAAACGTTTGGGTAATTTGGTTCCGTTATATTCAAAACCGTAGCCTGGCAATACGTTATTGTCTTTGTCTAAAAAAGTCACTCCATTCAAACGTAAACGATAGCAATGGTTTTCCGTACAATTCTCTACCGAATTAAAATAATCTTGTTCAAAAAGAGCTGCTTTTATAAGCTCTCCATAATTATTTAGAACCTCTATTTTTTTGAGAACTTTCCCTGCCCTGACATCTAAACGATTGTCATTGTAATAAAAATTAACAACACCATCAGGGAAAACAATTTTTTTAATCGTTTTTTCAACTGTGAAGTCGGCTATAGCTTGTTTTGGGTGGTAAGCCCCATTTTCATTAAAAAAACCTTTAATGTGCCTATTGTTTTCTACAATGAGATTATCTTCATATATGTATTTTACACTTCTTTTAGTTATAGGGTTTTTTATTGATGACAAATGTATGGTTGGAAACAAATCCGGGGCCTCTGCTGTGCGTATATATTGCCCAGCATAAAAGGTGTCTTCTAAATCTTCTATGGTAGTATTTACATCCAACAATGGCGTATTTGAAATGCCATCGTTTTCATAGGAATAATGAAAACCATAATCCTCAAAAGAATATTCAAAGCCATTGGTTGGAGTCAATCTAAAATTAAAACCTGGCTTTAATCCAAATCTCCAAAATGGATTTGCCATTTGATATGAATCCATAAAAGGACTTGATATTTTAGTTCCTGTATTCTCCAACTCAAAAGGGTTACCATTGCTTTTATGTATAAACTTAGTATTCAAGCCAGGAGCCATTACGTAATATAAATCAGGCTTTGTGTCTCTAAAAGCTTCAGATATGGGATGCCCTGGATCATTTGAAAAATTTAATAGATGCCTTAAATAACCGTATTGAATATATTGAAACCCATTGGTTGCATTATCATTGAATTGTCCTGCGACATAGGTGTCCTCATAGCCTTGAATTTCTTTGTTTATAAGTCCTGTTGCATTTAATGTCCAGTTAAGGCCTACGTTGGAAGCAGGTGCGTTTACCTTGACGCCTCCTGTGTCATAGGATATTGAGATTGGAATTTCCATCCCATCTAAATCAATGGTATAAATTGGTACTGTAATACCTGCTCTACCAGTAGATTCGTCCATTGGCATATAGTTGGCATTTGTAAATGCGATGACATCGGGTGCTTTCATTGGGGAAAACTCTTGAGCAAATAGATGCGATGCAAAAATCAAGCAGAAAGAAAAGATTAGTTTGTTCATTTAACAATAGGGAAATTAAGTTGTTGTTTTATTTTTTAGTTGTCACGTTTTACAAGATTGTTCCAAACATACCTTGTTTGATTTTTTGTCTCAAAAGGCAAGTGTCATCTCATATGAAGATACATTTATAGATGTATCTCTCCATGCTTCATCATTTGGGAAGCAGACGGAGAGGGTATTGAAAAGGATTGGAAAAACAATGAGAAGGTAAAAAGCACACTTGGGAGAAGCGTACTCAACAATGTTGTTGTTTTTCATTTGTTGTTTAAGAGGTTAAGGATGGTTATTGTCTTTGTGACTATAATGTAAAAGGCTCGCATTTGTATTTTGTCATGTCAAAAAACAATCGCTGCAAATGTAGAGCAATTGTTTGCATTATGAAATACGTAGCTCTACGTATTTTTTACATTTACATCTATATTTGTGTCTTGTTTTGGTTTTTTGTTACAAAAATGATGCCGTAAAAAGCACAATTCACTCGAAGTGCTGGAAGCCTCACACCTTGAAAAACATAAATATCTCATTTTGAATCCAATGCCTGTTATTCTTTCAAGCATTCTTTTTTGATGCCTTCTTTACCAGCAAGAAGCCCTTAAAATTTAAATTTTAAGGGCTTCTTGCTTAATCTTCTTTTGATTTTTCGATGACGAAATCCTCCATGAACTTGGTGGTATAGTTGCCTGTCAAGTAATCTGGGTGATCCATCAATTGTCTGTGAAAAGGTATCGTCGTTTTAATGCCTTCAATGACAAATTCGTCCAAAGCACGTTTCATCTTGTTTATGGCCTCTTCTCTTGTTTGCGCAGTTGTAATCAATTTGGCAATCATGGAGTCATAGTTGGGTGGTATGGAATAACCAGCATAGACGTGGGTATCCAAACGTACACCATGTCCTCCTGGAGCGTGTAGCGTGGTTATTTTCCCTGGGGAAGGTCTAAAGTCGTTAAAAGGATCTTCCGCGTTTATTCTACATTCTATGGAGTGTAGGTTGGGTGTGTAGTTCTTACCGGAGATTGGTACACCGGCTGCTACCAATATTTGTTCACGTATCAAATCGAAGTCAATCACTTGCTCCGTAATAGGGTGTTCTACCTGTATACGCGTATTCATTTCCATGAAATAGAAGTTCCTATGTTTGTCAACCAAGAACTCCACGGTTCCTGCACCTTCGTATTTAATGTATTCTGCGGCCTTTACAGCAGCTTCCCCCATTTTTTTACGCAATGCAGTGGTCATGAATGGAGAAGGTACTTCTTCTGTTAGCTTTTGGTGTCTTCTCTGTACCGAGCAATCTCTTTCCGACAAGTGACATGCCTTTCCATTGGAATCTCCTACGATTTGGATTTCGATGTGTCTAGGCTCTTCAATGAGCTTTTCCATGTACATGTCGTCATTGCCAAAAGCAGCTTTGGATTCATATCTGGCAGAATCCCATGCATCTTGCAGGTCTTCGGGTTTCCATACGGCACGCATACCCTTTCCTCCACCTCCAGCCGAAGCTTTGAGCATTACGGGGTATCCGGTTTCCTCTGCTATTTTCTTACAATCTTCGAAGGTCTCTATTATACCTTCGCTTCCAGGTACGCAAGGTACGCCAGCAGCGATCATCGTTGATTTTGCATTGGCTTTGTCCCCCATTCTATCAATCATTTCGGCGGAAGCTCCAATGAATTTGATGTCGTGTTCGTCACAAATTTGCGAAAATTTGGCGTTTTCCGATAAAAAACCATATCCTGGATGTATGGCATCTGCGTTGGTAATCTCTGCCGCAGCTATTATGTTGGACATCTTCAAATAAGATTCGCTACTAGGAGCTGGTCCTATGCAGACAGCCTCATCGGCAAATTTTACGTGAAGACTCTCGGCATCGACTGTAGAATATACAGCTACCGTCTTTATGCCCATTTCTTTGCAGGTTCTAATAACACGCAATGCTATTTCACCTCTATTTGCAATAAGTATTTTTTTAAACATAACTTCTTATTTTAAAAATTTCAAATTCCAAGTGCCAAATATTCCTAATGATATCGGATTTTGAGATTTGTATGTTGGAATTTTTAAATGGTTATGATGGATCTACTAAGAATAATGGCTGATCAAACTCTACAGGAGAGGCATCGTCTACCAATATCTTGACGACTTTACCTGATACTTCAGATTCTATTTCATTGAACAATTTCATCGCTTCTATAATACAAAGGACATCTCCTTCAGCAATGGTTTGACCAACTTCAACGAATAATGGTTTGTCTGGTGATGGTTTTCTGTAGAATGTCCCAATGATAGGAGACTTGACAGTAATGTATTTTGAATCTTCTTTTGCTGGAGCAGCTGCAGGTTCTGTAGCAGTTGTTGAAGCTACAGGTTGTTGTGCTGGCATGGCCATTTGTGGCATTTGAGCTGCCATTGGCATTTGTTGTACGTATGTCGTTTCTGTTTCCGAACCAGTCTTTATGGTGATTTTAACGTCTTCTGTTTCTAATTTAACCTCACTTGCTCCAGATTTGGCAACAAATTTGATTAAGTTTTGAATGTCTTTTAAATCCATAATTAAAATGTATTAAATTTTAGTTTGTTAGTTTTTTAAGAGTTGTAGGCCCATTTCAAGTAAATGGAACCCCATGTGAACCCCCCTCCAAAAGCAGCAAATATTAAATTATCTCCTTTTTTTAATTTCGACTCGTAATCACTTAAAAGCAAAGGCAATGTTGCAGATGTGGTATTGCCATACCTTTGTATGTTCATCATTACTTTGTCATGGTCTAATTCTATACGGTTTGCGGTAGCATCGATAATACGTTTGTTGGCTTGGTGTGCAACTAACCAAGCAATGTCATCCTTGGTCAAATTGTTTCTTTCCAAAATTTTAACGGCTACATCTGCCATATTGGAGACAGCATTTTTAAACACTGTCTTTCCATCTTGAAAGACAAACTGTTCGTTGTTTGCTATTGCTTCAGCAGTAATAGGGTATGAAGAACCTCCTGCCTTCGCTTGCAAGAACTCTCTTCCTATGCCATCACTTCTCAAGTATTCATCTTGTAATCCTAATTGTTCATCATTTGGTTCAAACAAGACTGCTCCAGCACCATCCCCAAAAATAATGCAGGTAGCCCTGTCTTTGGGATTGATCATTGAAGAGTTTTTATCTGCACCTATTAAAAGTACTTTTTTGTATTTTCCTGATTCTATGTATCTGGCCGCTGTAGACATTCCAAACAAGAAACTTGAGCATGCAGCTTCCAAATCGAAGGAAAATGCATTGACAGCTCCTATTTGGCTCGCTGTATATGCTGCAGTTGAAGCAGCTTTCATATCTGGGGTTGCAGTTGCAACAATGACTAATTCGATCTCTTCAGGATTTACCCCTTTTTTCTTTATTAGATCTTTTCCAGCTTTGATAGCCATATAAGAAGTTCCTAGACCTTCACCTTTAAGGATTCTTCGCTCCTTTATTCCGGTTCTTGTAGTAATCCATTCATCATTCGTATCAACAATCGTCTCAAGAATCTGATTTGTCAATACATATTCTGGTACATAAGCACCTACAGCTGTAATCGCCGCTGAAATTTTACTCATACTTTTTAAGTTAATTTGACCGAAAAAAGGCTCAAAATCGTCTAAAAAAGGCGAAATTTAGCTAAAACTAATGATTTTCAATCAATATTACGCAAATTAAGTTGTTTTTAACGCAAAGAAAAAATTATAACAAAAAAAACGCTCACAAGTGAGCGTTTATATGTATGCATGCATAATACCTATGCTATGTTTTCTTCAGTTGCAGAGTTGTCAATCAATACTTGACCTCTGTAGTATAATTTCCCTTCGAACCAATGTGCTCTATGGTAAAGGTGCGCTTCTCCAGTTGTTGGACAAGTTGCAATTTGTGGCGCTACTGCTTTGTAGTGAGTTCTTCTCTTATCTCTTCTTGTTTTAGAGATTTTTCTTTTAGGATGTGCCATTTTATAATTTATTTATCCGTTAATAGTTTCTTTAATGTATTCCAACGAGGATCTGTTTCCTCTTTGTCTTCTTTTATGCTTTTTTCTTTGGGGCTTAATTCCTCTAGCCTTTTAAGTATCTCTGAATCCAATGTACCATCTTCAACCCCAGGATGAACGCGTTTTACAGGCATGGTCAAAACGATTAGTTCATAAATGTATTGTTGTATGTTGATTTCGTATTCCCCATGAGGGATTATAAGAATGTCAATGTTTTCATCATTGTATTCTTCTCCAAATTTAACAACTAGATCAAATGTATTTTCTATGTTTTGATCATATGCTTCATTTGTTAAATCACAATTTACATTTATTGAACCTGAAATTTCAAAGTGCAACTCAAGCAATGTTTCTTTTTTTTCTAAGGTAACATCTACTTTTACAGCACTACTGTTAAACTCTTCATACTCAAAATGCTCAAAGAACTTTTGCTTTATTTCATATTCAAAAAGATGTTTTCCTACTTTTAAACCTACAAAAGGAATCGTAAATTCTTTCAAACGCTTCATTATCACATCTATTTTGAGCCTGCAAATATACAAATTTTTATTAACTAGATCGTTTTATAAACATTTTTTTGTTTATATCTTCAAGCTATTAAAAAGCATACCTGAATCACCCTCTTTAGTTTTATTAGTCGTAGCGTTTGCGTTTGGAGAATGCCAAAGGGTTTTTGCTAAGCGATTGGAATTCTTTTCTGTGTTTGAAAATTTGTATGGCCGTAAATATGGCTTCTTTGAAAGAACTCACGTCCGCAACACCTTTTCCTGCAATTTCATAAGCTGTTCCGTGGTCTGGCGATGTTCTTACACGATCTAAGCCTGCTGTATAGTTAACTCCTTGTCCAAAGGACAACGTTTTAAAGGGAATTAGCCCTTGGTCATGATAAGATGCAATTATGGCATCGAAATTCTTGTAATTCTTGGAGCCAAAAAAGCTGTCTGCCGAGTAAGGGCCATAGACAAGCTTTCCGTTTTCTTTTATCTTTTGAAGAGTAGGACGCATGATTTCATCATCCTCGTTGCCAATTACTCCATTGTCTCCAGTATGAGGGTTTATACCCAAGACTGCTATTTTGGGTTTGTTTATTCTGAAATCCTGTTTTAGGGATTTGTATATGGTTTCTATTTTTTCTTCGATCAATGTCGATGTTATGTGGTTGGAAATGTCCTTTACCGGAACATGGTCAGTCAATAATCCTACCCTCAATGTGTCGGTTACCATGAACATAAGACTATTTCCATTCAATTCCTTAGAGAGGTAGTCCGTATGCCCTGGAAACTTGAAGTCATCAGATTGAATGTTGTGTTTGTTTATTGGGGCTGTGACCAAAACATCTATTTTTTCCTCTTTTAAGGCCTTGGTGGCCTCACTGAGGGATTTAATGGCGTAGCCACCAATTTTAGGATCTTCCTTGCCAAAGTCTATCGTCACATTTTCCTTCCAACAATTTAGGATGTTTACTTTTCCGTGAACGATTTGATCTGCATTGTGTATGCTATTCAATCCTATGTTCAATTTAAAATGATTTTTCACAAAGCTCATCGTTTTGATTGAAGCAAAGATAACCGGCGTACAAAAATCCAACATCCTATTGTCTTCAAATATTTTCAATACAACTTCAGGGCCTATTCCATTCAAGTCACCTACGGATATTCCTACTATGATATTTTCTTCTTTGCTCATTGAATTATGATAACTTTTGTTTGTAATTTTACAACGACAAATTTAACCAAATAATACGTTTGAGACTATGTTTACAGGAATTATTGAAACAGTTGGTGTTGTAAGAGGCTTGAAAGAAGAGTTGGGCAACCTTCACATTACGATAAACAGTGCCATTACTTCGGAATTGAAAATAGATCAAAGTGTTGCTCACAATGGTGTTTGCCTGACGGTTGTTAATATTTCCGATTCAGAATACACCGTTACCGCGATCAAGGAAACTTTGGAGAAAACTGCAATAGGAGACCTAAGTGTCAATGACAAGGTGAATTTGGAGCGAGCGATGAAACTAGGGGACAGATTGGATGGACACATAGTACAAGGACACGTAGACCAAATAGCTACCTGTACAAGTGTAGAGGAAACCTCTGGAAGTTGGTTGTTTACGTTCGGATATGATAGTGCTCTCAATAACA
The DNA here is from genome assembly GCA_020631395.1 of Bizionia sp. Lineage (GTDB taxonomy): Bacteria > Bacteroidota > Bacteroidia > Flavobacteriales > Flavobacteriaceae > JAHDHI01. Next base: position 52,251 of record JAHDHI010000023.1, on the reverse strand, counting down.
TCACCATAGAAAAAGGCTCGATTACGGTTAATGGCGTGAGCTTGACAGTGGTAGACTCAAAGAGAAATGAATTTAGTGTAGCAATAATACCATACACTCATAAACATACTAATTTTCATACCTTCAAAAAAGGAAGTGTAGTGAATTTGGAATTTGACGTTATCGGCAAATACGTATCCAAATTGCATACATTGCATATTTAGGTTATACTCTAGCTTTTTTGAACTTGTAAACTTTGTATATACCGTAGGTTAATCCCAATGCAATAAGGATGAAAAGGTTGCCGTCCACGGATAGCCCAACAGGGTTAGGCGGTGGTTGTGGAGGTGGCGGATTTTGGGCGGAGCATACAAAACTTATTAATACAAATAAGATTGAGGCAAATGTTGTTTTATTTTGTATCATAATTTGGTGGTAAATGTATAAAAAAAAGTGTCCATACAAAACTTTTTAAATCTTTTTTTTTACAAAAACATCTATTAAATGCATAAAATCCCGATTAAGTGTTGGATTAAGGGCTTTCATCGTAAGTTTATTATTACGAAAAAAACAAGCTAACATTGTTGAAATCTGTATTTTTTAACAATATTTGCATAAAATAATTGTAAGAAAGCGCTTATTTTTTGTGAATAAATTAGCTTGACAGGGTTTTTATGGAAGGCATAGAATGTTTTTGTTTAAGGGTTTTCGCTTGCATACCATTCCGCATACGAAGTAGCAGTTTCTTGGAGTTTTAAAGAGTGAAGTTTAATGTTTTCTGGTAAACGATTCTTGATCTTTGCTGCAAAATCTATGACCATCATTTCACTGGTGGGTTGATAGTCCACCAGCAATACATTGTGTCCTCTATCTTGAAGTTCCTTGGCTAGCTCCACATGGGGAGTGTTTTTGTTAAAAACCGTTGCGTGATCAAATACATTTACTATCTCTTCCTTTACAATTCTTTTAAGGTCGCTAAAGTCTATTACCATTCCAAATTTAACATTGGAGGCATCAGATATGGGCTGCCCGATGACTGTTACTGAAAGCTTATAGCTGTGGCCGTGAACATTCTTGCATTTGCCATCATAGCCATAGAGAGCATGGCCAGTTTCAAAAGAAAATAGTTTGGTGATACGAATATTTCCCATTATCTACGTTTGTTTCTGTTTATAATATATATGACTATGAGTACCAGACCCAAGACTAGAAAAAGTCCATTGCCACCTAAAAAAGTTAAAACATCCATTTTATAAAAATTATTATGATGGCAAAGTTAGTTGTTTTGGGATTGGGGTAAAAATTCTTTTCTAAATTTTATAATTAAAGGTATGCCTCGAGCAAGAATCCAAAAGGTCAATGCTATGAAAACGGCATGGAGCTTACAATTGAAATAATCCAAAATGAACAATATGGGCAAAAAGACCAGAATTGTTGAGATTAAAAGGAGATTGCGCAAGTCTTTCATTTTGCCTAGTCCTTTGAACATGCCATCAAATATAAAGGCCAAAGCACAAAGTGGCTGCATTGTCAAAACAATCCAGAAGATGTTGCGGAACTCCGATAGTACGTCTTTGTCCTTTGTGAAAATGGATCCTATCGGGTAGTAAAATATGGCACCGACTATGGCGATTGACAGACCAACCACAATACCATATTTCATAAGCCTATTGCTTAGTCGAATTAGCTTTGTGTATTCTTTCCCTCCTAACAATTTACCGGATATAATGTTTCCGGCACTAGCATAGCCATCTATTACAAACGCTCCCAGGAACCATAAATTTATGGCTATTGTGTAAGCGGCGATGTATTTTGGGCCATAGTCTGTAGCATATCTGGTGGCAAAATACAAAGTGGTATTTAACGCCAAGGTCCTTATTGCAAGGTTCCCAATCATAGTCAAGAAACGCCCAATTTCCTTGTTGAAAGGAAAACTGACAAGCAAAGGGATGTCTGTTTTTCTTATCAAGAAATAAGCAGAGCACAATGCCATTGCAAATTGTGCAATTAGACTGGCATAAGCCGCACCTTGAATATGCATTGCAGGTATTATGTCTTGAAATCCATAGACTAGAATATAATCCAAAACAATGTTTATAAGTGCTCCAACAATGGCAATTATCATTGGGTAATAGGTGTTTTGCAATCCTCTAAACGTACCAAAGACAGCTATGACGAACAAGGTGAATGGGAATCCCAATACCCTAATGTCATAGTATTCCACGCAGTAATCCAAAATAAGACCGGACGCATTGTATAACCTGAATATGGCTTCGGAAAATGGATAGGAACAAAGAATTATCAATATGCTTGAAAAAGTGATTATGAATATGGCCTGGGCAGGTAGGTTTTTCACTTCGTCGATCTTACCAGCTCCAACATACTGTGAAACTATCGAAGATATCGCACTGCGTGTCTGCCCGAGAACCCAAATCAACATGGATATGAATGCGGAGACAATGCCTATGGCTGCAAGCGATTCTGTGGCATTGATGTCCACGTTTCCAACAATGGCAGCATCGGTCAATGATAGAATGGGTTCGGATACTCCAGATATCAAAGCAGGAATGGCTAACTTGTTTATATGCTTTAAACTAATGTTGTTGCTCAATGGATTATGAAAATTGTCTGGCAAAGATCGGGAAATTATAGTGTAAAAAACTGTATTTTTGTAACCTAAATAGAATAGTTTACTTTATTATGAAGAATATTTTAGTTCCAGTGGGTTCATCAAAAAATGCAAATAGTCATTTGCAATATGCTGTCGATTTCGCAAGGGCCACGGGAGCAAGGTTGTTTGTCGTTCAGATATTCAACGTATACACGAAAGCAGGTACGATGATCAAGATAGATCATATTTTAGAGCGAGAAAGCAAAGCCTTTTTGGATGACCACGTATCGAAAATTGATACTACTGGGGTGGATGTGATCACAAAAACCTTCAAAGGGAAGTTGGTCGATACTTTGGACCTCATAAGCAAGTCTTTGGATTTGGATCTGATTCTGTTGGAGCCAAGAACAAACTCAATAAAGGATGAAGTGTTTTTGGGGAAAACGTCTGGAAAGATAATAAAGCAAACAAGTATTCCAGCTTTGATCGTTCCTGAAGGATATGCCTTTAAGCCTATAAAGAACATTCTTATGGCCATAAAGTCGGCAATAATCAAAAAAGAAGGCGCTATAAAACCATTAAGAGACATTAAGGAAGACTTTAAATCCACCATAAATTTACTCTTGGTGAAAACACCATATTACAATGAAGGAGATTTCGATGTATATGATGGTCTAAAAGCATTGGTTTCTAAGATTACGGAAACAGAGAATGCAACGACTTTTCAAGGTGTTTTGGAACATTACAAGGATAATGCACCGGATATGTTGTGTGTAGTTAGACGAAATAGAGGATTCTTTGGGAAATTATGGGAAAATAACGTAATATTGAAAAAACATTTCTATGTTTCATCAATGCCAGTTTTGGTACTTAGTGGACTAAAATAAAATTAAGGGGGATTAGCTCAGTTGGCTAGAGCGTTTGGCTGGCAGCCAAAAGGTCATCGGTTCGAATCCGATATTCTCCACTTTTAACCCTCTTTGATCTTAAAATCAAGAGGGTTTTATTGTATAAGTAGATTTTATTGGTTACTTTTTATAGTTGAAAAATGTGTCAATTTAGATTTGACCAACCAAAAACTAGCCTACTTATGCGATCTTTATTTTTGGCAATTGTATTGACGTGTCTTTATTCTCATGCGCAAACGTCTGCATACAATCCTTTGAAAAGCAAAGGAAAGCTGTATGAATATGCTATGTTTTCCAAGGTTTCTGCTGATGCTACGATTGAAGATGTCATTGAAGGGAAGACCGTTTTGAACTTTAAGTCATTAACCTCTGAAAACCATAGTGTTGGTTTTACGTCGGAAGATTATTGGGTTTTTTTCGAATTGGAAAACACTTCCAATGAGACACAAGCATATTATCTGGAAACGGCAAGGCCCATAACGGATGTTGCCTATTTATTTCAAATTGGAGGTGATGCAATAAGTGTCTACAAAAACGGAGATGATATTCCTTTTGATGAGAGACAAGTAAAACACCGGGAAACCATTTTAAGGTGAATCTCCCCAAAAATAGCAAAAACCCGTTTTATTTGCATTTAAGAAGCGATGGGGAAACATTGAACATTCCCCTTAACTTGTATACGGAAGATGCCTTTTGGAAAACAAATTACAAACAACAGTTGTTTTTGGGAGTTTTCTATGGTTTGTTGTTCTTGACAGGACTTACTTATCTGTTCTTTTTCACCAGCTTGTCCAACAAGATCTTTTTGTATTATGGCATCTATGTTTTTTCAATAGCCATGTTGCAGTCTGCATTGGACGGGTTCATATTTCAATATGTTTTTCCAAACGGTGGTTTCTTCAATGATAGAGCTGTATTGGTTACCGTTCTTTTTTCTAATTTCTTTCTATTGAAATATTGCGAACATTTCTTAAAGGTGAAAAGTAGAACCACGAAAATAAAATATGCGTTTAAAGTGATTTATGTGGTTATTGGAGTTTTGGGAATAATGCTTTTTGTCAATGATGCTACCAAAGCACTCGTATATCCAATAAGCAATGTAAATGGCTTGTTGAGTCTCATCTTAATTTTAATTGCGCTTTTCTATATGCGTTACAAACACATAGCCGTAGATGTTTTTTTCTCGATTGGCATTTCCTTTCTGGTAATTGGTCTGTTGGGATTTGTGATGAATAATCTAAGCCTGCTTCCCAACAATTTCATTGTTTTGAACAGCGCCAAGTTTGGTGTAGGTCTTGAAATTGTTTTCTTGTCCTTGTCTATGACCAACCTTATTAGGTATCTTAGGCTTGAAAAGGAAGAGTCACAGAGATCGGCACTTAATAAATCCGAAGAAATTAGTGAGCTCAAGAGTTATTTCATGTCCAATATGAGCCACGAATTGCGTACGCCGATAAATGCAATCATAGGCATTGTAGATAGTCATTTGATTAAAAATGCCGAAGAGAAAAATCTGAAGGATTTTGAGATAATAAAGCACGCCTCTGTAAGTCTTTTGAGCAATATAAATGATATTCTTGACTTTGAGAAGATTGAAAAAGGAGAACTTAAGCTTAGAGATGAAATCTTCTGTCCTCATAAAAATATAACGCAAATTAGCAACAATTGGAAGATGGTTGCCGAAAAAAAGGGTTAGAGTACAGTTTAAAACTCTCCAAAGATCTGCCAGAATCAGTACAGGGAGAAGCAGAGCGATTCAAACAGATAATAAACAACGTGTTGAGCAATGCCGTGAAATTTACTGCCTTTGGTAGAATCGAATTTAAAGGCTAAGTTCTAATAAGCATATTGAATAGTTGCTGTTTATATTGGTACCAAACATTGTTAGAAGCAAATGCAATTGCAGCCACTATAGCCATTTTACTTGTAGAGTCCTTTATTTTTTCAAGAACCAAGAACCAGTTCAAATAGTTTTGTAGATACTTTGTTGCTACCCCGTTGAAAGACTCCATGAACTTTCTAAGTCTCATATCCATATTGTTGACATTCTGGACATGATAGACTTTGTCAACAGCTCGTTGTCCTTTTGATGCAATGAACCTTTTATGTGTAATGGTGTTATCCAGATGAGATTTTTAAAAGAAAACTAAATCAAGTTAGAGAATTAAAGGAGTTAAAAAACATTAATAATGATTCAGGTTTTTTTGAACTATCTTTTTCTTTAAAGAGTGAAGATATTAATGATGAAATATTGGAGATATGGCTAGAATATGAACACCCTTCATTGATAGCCCATAATGAGAATAAACTAATAATGAGAAAAGATTTTTATGCTGATTCTTGGAGTGAAACAACTAGTCTAATTAAATCTATTGTTTTATTCAAAGGCGTAGAAGAGGATGTTTTATGGATAGGAAAAAGTAAAAATAAATTTTTGCCAAATATTAAAAATATAATGCTAAATGAACCTAAATTAGGTTAATGACACTTTGTGGGATTTGGAAAATTACGCTGGACGGGCCATAGACCCGTTACGCACCACAGTTTGAGTCCCTACAATGCCTTTGACAACAACCCCGTGTTTTATGCAGACCCGAGTGAGGCGGATTCCGATGCAAACTCATTTAAGATGATTTACTTTTGGATTAACCTTTATAATCATATACAAAAAAGAGATTTCAATTGAAATCTCTTTTTTAAACCTGTCAGCCTACTTTAGGATGATTCATACTTTTAAAACCAGCTGTTCCAAGGGATTCTTGATAAAATCAAAAGCAACCCGATGGTATAGAAAATGGCAAGAGGCTTAAGCTTACCTGCCGATGTCAATTTCTTCTTATGCTTGGAATACCCTATCGTTATGAAGACAACAGCCAATATTCCTACGAAAGGATGCTCCACGGCCAACAATCTTGCAGCTTTGTCCAAGCCTCCCATTCCATTCGCCTTTACGTTGTTGAAACCATTTGGAGACGAGAAGTACAGAACCAGTCCCATCAACAACTGAATATGGGTAACGATCAAAGCAAACAAAGCAATTCTAAAATCCTTGGCTTCGTATTCTTTCTTGCCAAAGTGTTTTATCAATGCGTTGAATGTTGCTATAACAATCATGAGGAGAACCAAATATGCCCAATATGAATGAAGCATTTTTACCGTTGAGTACATAGTTTAAATTTTATGGGTTTAGTATAAAAACAAATGTAGTAATTATTAAGCATAAAAAAACCGCTTCTTAACTTGGAAGCGGTTTTTAATGCCATTATGAACTGAGAACCTATTCTTCGGTATTAAATATCCAGTTTCCCCCTGTTTTAATAAGCTTCTTTTCTACTGTAATTACATTATTACCATCATAAGCTTTGTATGTAATAATATATTTTTGTCCATCAGCTGCACTTGCATTCAAGTTATCCAACAAGATATCAAACGCTGTTAAAAGCATTTCCGGGCTCCAGTAATTATCACTATCAATATCTATATTAAAACTTCCAAAGTTACCCATATTTTCTGCAGGGCCTTCAAAATCCGGCTCAGCAATCAATTGTGCAGACATATAATCGTAATCTGCACCTACCAATGTGTACCTGATGGTATTGTCCGGAATCCAAACCCCATCTTTAAGCCCAAACTTGACAGTGTTCTCCATTAGGTTCCATTTGTCTCCATCATATACATAAGGTACTACTTTATCTTCAACACCTGTACCATTGTAGAATTTATACAACGTTACAATTTCATCATCTGTTTGCGCAAAAGGATTTAACAATCCAAGGTATATTCCTATTTTGAATTCAGCTTCTTCTTCATCTGAAAAATTGGAAAAACCTTGTCCCATGGCTGTGTAATCTTCATCGGAAAACTGTGTTGTTTTCTTCCATTCACTTAACAGGATGAATTTATCAGTTCTTGTTTCCACTGATCCAGACCACCATTGGTATGTAAGCTCCACCAAATCCCCTCTTGCTGCATCTGGGTACTTAAAGGCAAAAAATGCTTGAAAATCGCTTTCATCGCTAAAATTCCCAAAGTTAAACCCTAAGTCTGCATAATCTTGACTTGAAACCGTATATGCCTCCTCATTTATGATGTCAGTAGACAAATTGAAGGTAACCTCTACCGATGACCCTTCTCCCCAATACTGATACTTGATTGCCAAGAAAGCAGGCAACATTGTCTTGGCGTCGTCAATATCACTAAATCCTTCATTCAATTCATAATAATCCACAGGATCGTCCTCCCCTTGCATTACCAAATCAGCATAGTCCGCCGTAGTCATGGTGAAAGCATCTTCTCCTTTCACTTGGTTTCCCTCTGCATCAATTTCGTTATTGATGTCCTCAATCGGGTTGCAACCTGTGAAGATTGCCCCCATAACCATTAACAAATAAACTATTTTTTTCATCTTTCTAATTTTTTAAAATTTAATTTTTGCACCAACACTAAATGTTCTTCCGAAACCATAATAAACCGTTGCCACTCTGGATGTAGATGCGGGTATGTAACCTGGTTCACCTGGTGTCCCAACAGCAGAACCATCTTGGGCATCGGAAATGAAGCGAGTATCGAACACATTGTTCATTCTTGCAGTCAATGTTGCATCGAAATCACCAAACTTGAACCCATGGCTAAAAGCAGTATCAAAGATGCCATAAGCAGGCACTTCCCATGCATCTGGTCCTCTTTGACCTCTATCGCTAGGGTCAAAATCCGCATATAGGTTATCGTAATAATTGTAATCTATGGTCAATCTAGTTTTTGGGGCAAATTTATAGTTAGCTCCCAATCCCAAGGTCGTTTGTGCAGCATCACCTACGTGCAAGTCTTTGATTAGGATATTCACCGTTTCAACAAGCTCTTGTTCTTCATCGAAGATTTGAACGTTCTCTATGTCGTTTTGCCATCTCCAATCTCCCAAAGAAACCATACCGGTTATATTCAGTTTTTCTGCTGGTCTATAGACGAAATCCAATTCTATTCCTTGGTGAATGGCATTTACCCCCAAGATATTGGCAGATGCAAATTCCCCATTTGGTTGTTGGAACCCTACCGTCTCCGTTCTATCTTTCCATGTCGTCCTATACAGGTTCACGTTGGCAGATAGTTTTTCGCTTCTAAATCCATATCCCAACTCAAAACTTAAAATCTTTTGATTTTCTGCATCGTCTATAATGTTTTCATTGTCGAATTCTGTAAAAACTGAATCAAAGTCAGCTGCCTTCTCAAAATACCCCAAATTTGCAAACACATTGTGATTCTCATCTATTCGATAGTTAGCTCCTCCTTTGGCACTATATCCCAAGAAGTTATAACGATCGGTTTCTTGCAATGGATCACTGTCCAAATAGTTGAAAAAATCTATTCTCTTATATGATGTATTTGATGCCGCAACTGACACAAACGTGTTAAAATTCTCATTAACATCGTATTCTACCTGTGCAAAAGCTCCAATCCACCCAACTAGTCCTTCATTGTGATAAGCAATTTTATCTCCTACCTGAGCTTGATTGAAGGGCTTGTTTACATTGCTGTTGTCTGGTAAGTATTGACCTCCCAACAAATCCGTTACTTCCCTAAAGTGAATCCCTTTGTAGTTTCTAAAATCCAATCCTCCCAAAAACACCAAATCATCGGATAAATCTGTTTTTAATGTAGATAATACACCATACCAATTATGGTCGTTACGAGATGCTCTCAAGGCTGTTGTAGACCCATTGGCTCCATTGGCCATGTTTTCTTCTACAATTTTGTCAAAGTTAAGAGGCCCAAAGGTTCCTATTCTGTAATCCGGATTGTCGAAATCAAACTTTGATCTGTCAGAACCTACCGTTCCACCACCACCACCAGAACCGAATGATGCATAAGCGGCAGTAGATATGCTTGTTTTGTCACTAACCGTCCAATAATGGTTTAAAGAGATTTGTGGTTTGTGGTAAAAATTATCTTCTATGTGGGTTACTTGTCCATTTTTATACCCCCAATCCGAGTTATACTTTATACCATCTTCAGCTCTTCTGTACGTTTCGATCAAATGTCTGTTTTGTCTTTGTCCATGGCGTTGTTTAGCTCCAAAAGCAGTAAATGACAATTTATGATTTTCATTCAATTCTTTAGATAAGTTGATAAAATAGGATGCAGAGTTAAATTGCGTCCCAGCCACATAACCTTCTCCATCTGTTTTTGCCGCAGAAACCGTAGCTGCAAATCCATTCTCCATTAAACCTGTTGAATATGTTACACCAAATTTCTTATAGCCGTCATTTCCCATAGTCGTATAAAAGTTACCTCCCGCTTCTATGTCTGTAGTCTTTGTGATAATATTGATTGTTCCTCCAACGGAAGGTACAGCCACTTTGGATGCCCCAAGGCCTCTTTGTACTTGCATCGAACTTGTCACATCTCCCAATCCAGCCCAGTTGCTCCAAAATACACGACCGTTCTCCATGTCATTTACCGGTACACCATTAATCATTACCGCTACATTTTCCGAGTTGAAGCCACGTAAGTTAATACGCCCATCTCCAAAACCTCCTCCTGCTTTCGTAGCATACACTCCTGGTGTTGATTTCAAGACTTCTGGAAACTCTTGTGTTCCCAATTTCAACTCTATGTCTGCAGATCTAATCGTAGATACTGCGACTGGAGTTTTTCTATCTACCGCCACAGATGCAATAATTGCAACTTCCTGTAAACCAAACTCACTTGGTTCCAATACGATTTTACCTAGATCGGTGTCTCCAGATATTGTAAATTCTTTGGTTAGATACCCTACGTAAGACAATGTTATCGTAGCGTCATTGGTTGTTGTCGTTAAAGAAAAGGTTCCTTCAAAATCACTGGACATCCCATTGGACGTACCTACCTCAATTACATTTACACCTGGTAAAGGTCCATTGGTTTCAGGGTCCAAAACAGTTCCAGTCACTGTACTTTGAGCCATTGTAGTCGCAGAAAACATAATTGTAACTGCAAAAAACAAAAATTTGAATGTGTTCTTCATTTTGCTTGGTTAAAGTTGATTAATTTTTTAAAATTTGTGCAAAAATACATATAAACATACGCTTTGCATTAACTAAAGGTTAACAAATTTTGCGATACTTGAATATACCACAAATGACTGTTTTACAATGATTTAAAAAATGAAAACTATAAACAAGTTTTTAACAACAATTATCTTAATTGCTTGTAGAATTCCAAAAGATTTTGCGTTGAAGCATCGTGATTCGCAATTGTGTTAATGTCTAATTCCCCAAGAATGGTAGTAGCCAATTGCTTCCCCAATTCGACTCCGAATTGGTCGTAGCTGAAAATGTTCCAAACTATGCCTTGTACGAATATCTTGTGCTCATACATGGCGATTAGCTTGCCTAGACTTTCCGGTGTCAACTTGTTTATGAATATGGAGTTTGTGGGCTTGTTGCCTGCAAAGGTTTTGAATGGTAAAAGAGCTTGGATGTCTTTTTCAGAAAGATTTTGATTCTTCAGCTCTTTATGTACTTCATCCTGTGCCTTCCCATTCAACAAAGCTTCGGTTTGAGCCAAATAATTGGATGTCAATTTATCATGATGATCTTGATTGCCATACAGACTCGTGGCAAATCCTATGAAATCTGCCGGTATCAACTTTGTTCCTTGATGAATTAATTGAAAGAAGGCATGCTGCGCATTCGTTCCTGGTTCTCCCCAAATAAGAGTTCCTGTTTCATAGTTTACCACATCTCCATTTCTATCGATACTTTTCCCATTGCTCTCCATTGCGCCTTGCTGAAGATAGGTCGCAAATTGATTCAAGTATTGGGAGTACGCTATGATGGCTTCACTTTCAGACTTGAAGAAATTGTTGTACCAAATGCTTATCAATGCCAAAACCACTGGGATGTTGCTTTCCAAAGGCGCATTCTTAAAATGAACATCCATTTTGTTGGCACCATTCAAAAGGCTTTCGAAATTTGAATATCCAATACCCAAACTAATGGTCAATCCTACGGCGCTCCACAAGGAGAAACGTCCTCCGACCCAATTCCACATTGGGAAAATGTTGGCTTCATCGATACCAAACTCCTTTACCTTTTCAACGTTTGTGGATACGGCCACGAAATGTTTGGCAATGTCTTCTTTAGTTGTATGTTCCAAAAACCAAGATCGTATCGTATTGGCATTGGATAACGTTTCTATGGTTGTAAAAGTCTTGGAAACAATAACGAATAACGTTGTTTCCGGATCTAATCTTCCAATGATCTCATTAACGTGATCTCCATCTACGTTACTTACAAAATGAGTCGTTAGATGATTTTTATAATATTGAAGGGAATCCACCACCATGGCTGGTCCCAAATCTGAACCTCCAATACCTATGTTCACAACATCTGTAAAAGGTTTTCCCGTATACCCCTTTCTTACTCCATTTACGACTTGGTTCGTGAAATCCTTGATTTTGGCTTTCACCTCATAGATTTCCGGTATTACATTTTCACCATCCACAAAAACCTTGTCGGTCTCTTTAGAGCGCAATGCCGTATGCAAGACAGCCCTATTCTCTGTTTGGTTTATGGCTTCGCCTGCATAGTAACTATTTATGGCCTCTTTCAACCTGACGTCCTCTGCCAAATCCAATAGCAATTCAAAGGTTTCTTCTGTTATCCTATTTTTGGAAAAGTCAACATAGAAATCCTCCCACTTGATCGTGAAAGCATTTGCCCTATTTGGATCTTGAGCAAACATATCTTTCATTTTCAAATCTTTTATCGATTCAAAATGGGATTGCAATGCTTTCCAAGATTTCGTTGTAGTAGGATTGATATTGGGTAAACTCATTAATTAGAAGTAATTAATTGTTCTTCTTTTAATTCTATTTTTAAATCTGAGTCTTTAGCTTCCTCTACTTCTTCTTTCAACTCGATGGAATCCAATTTCATCTTCAAAGGTTTTATGAAATCCAGATACCTTGTTTTCAAGCTATCTGAGATAGGCTCTGCTTCTGGCAGTTTTTGTTTGAACGGATCCACTTGTCTTCCATTTTTCCAAAAACGGTAACACACGTGTGGCCCAGAAGTGTTTCCTGTCATTCCTACCCAACCTATCACATCTCCCTGCTTTACTAAATCGCCTACTTTCGCTTTGCGTTTTCGCATGTGCAAATACTGCGTGGTATAGGTTGCATTATGCCTTATTTTCACATAATTTCCATTACCTCCTCGCTTGGCCGATTCTATTACCGTTCCATTTGCCGTAGCCATGATTGGCGTACCTCGCTTGGCTGCAAAATCCGTCCCTTTGTGTGGCCTTACCCTATTGCCATACAAGGCTATTCGTCTCTTTAGATTGTAACGTGAGGAAATGCGACTGAAACTAACTGGTGCCTTCAAGAAAGCGCGTCGTAGGTTTTTTGCATCTTCGCTAAAGTAATCGGTTATTCCTGTTACGGAATCCGTCTGAAATTCGAAAGCATATAAAGGTTCTTTATTGTGTTCGAAATATGCCGCCTTGATGTTATCCACACCTGCATATATAGTATCGTCAATATATTTCTCGGTGTATATGACTTTGAATTTATCATTTTTTTGAAGTCTAGTGAAATCGATGGTCCAAGCATAGATGTCGGACATCTTCAATGCAATGTTGAAACTTTTCCCTTGCTCGTCCAACGCTTCGGAAATACTTGTTCTTATGATTCCTGAAACTTCTTTTTCAACATACTTTATTGGTTTGGAGCTTGTATAGGCGTGAATGGAATCTTGAAAATTAATGACGACGTAGTCTTCTTTGTTTGGCTGGTAGATGAAACACTTTGGTCTTTGCAAGGAATCTGTTGAGCATAACAACGTATAAGGCTTTCCGACTTGTAGTCTTCTTATGTCGAAACTGTCCTTAGTTCGTTCGGCTATTTTAAAAATCTCAGAATAATCTATTTGATTGCGTTCCAATATCGCCCCAAAGCTATCTCCCGACTTTATGGTATCTCTTTTTACTATGAATTCATTGAGATTAAAGCCAAACTCGTAGATTTCTTCCGGCTCCACAACAGAAACCGTTTCTATGATCTCTTCTGGTTCAGGATCTTTTTTACAACTGCTTGTAATTATTAATGCCAGCAGCATTAATAGCATTATACATCTTTCCCCCAGTTTGTTAATTCTTCTTCGCTCCATAGATCTGGAAAAAATATTCGTTTTTGATATTTTGGATGCATGTATTTCACCCATTCACTTCCTCCTGTTGCTTCTACCGTCTTGCCACCAATGTTCAAATAATGATTTGCGGTGTTGTAATGTGCCATTACCCATGTTATGTTTACCGTATAATCGTAATGACGCATTGCTTTGATTAAATCTTCGTCGACCTTAACCTCTTCTGGCAATGATTTAAAAATAGTCCACAAGTTATGCGTATTGTAGAACTCAGCAAATCTAATAAATTCGTCTTTGTATTTCTCTTCAAAAACTGTTAATAAATAACTTTTTTTGCCCGTTTTGAAGTCTTTCCCGGCTGCTTGCCAATACAAATGTTCAAAAGCATGTTCGAATGAAGTGTTTCGATCTATGGTTTCTCTAAACCTGTTGTCTATTAAATTGATCAGTTCCGTGGATGCAAATTCAATTTTTCGATATTGCGCGCTTTGGAATCCACTTGCTGGCGTAAGGGTATTACGGAATTTGTTGTATTGCTCGACATCCATTCCGTCTTTCATAACAGTGAAAGAAGAGGTCAGTACATCGAAATAACGACTTATTCGCATTAGCTTCGTTTCAAAAAAAGTAGCCGTGATGTCTTTCTCATTTGCGACTTGATCGATTTCCCACAGTATCATTTTAAACAACAACTCGTTAACTTGATGATACATCAAAAACACCATTTCGTCTGGCAACGTAGTACGTTGTATTTGGAGATTCAAAAGAGCATCCGTCTGAATGTAATCCCAATAGGTAATTGGTTTTGAATGCAACAACCCATCCAAATGCACATTTACATTTTGATCGAGTGCTTCATATTTCCTTGTTAGTTCATCGGTTGTCTTAGAATCTAAATCCATTAGTTTTCAACTACTGTTTTAAAAGAGTGCTTCAATCCTTTAAAAGCATCCAAATCTGCTCTTAAAGATCCTACTGCCAAATCGGCTTTGATACGCAAAGGTACTTTATTTTTGTCGTTGGACACCCATAAGGTCAAACTTTCTTCCTCTTTGAAAACACGGCCAGCCATTACATATGGTCTAAACTTCAACGCTTCCACCTTACCTATGCTATTTCCCAATTTAATGGTTTCCTTACCTAGATATTTTAGTTTGAAACCATAGTTTTCCTCATCGAAGAACATATCCAAGAAGATTTCATCTCCTGGATTCAACTTGGACACGTCCAACTTGTTTCTAAGGTAGTAAAAGGTAGATACCATATCCTGAACATTGGGTTTTGTTTCTATGGTCCTTTTTCTATTGTACTTCTTGTTGAATACAAGGGCTGTCTTTTTTTCTTGATCGAAATCGATTTCGACATCCTTTTTATGTCCTCCTTCGTTTATTTTTCTGATAAATTTATATGGAAGATTGGATTCTACGTCAAAATAACTTTCATACCTGTCCTTTACCTTGAAAAACCATTTTATGGCTCCAGTTGTCCAGCCTTTTCCCACAACATGAAATACAGGCTTTCCATTCAATGTCGTCTCTTTTACGGAAAGCGTTGCATTACCTGCTTTAAAAAATCCGCTATAGCTCATTCTAAATCGAAACCATTCACCATCTTTGAATGAATCTTCTTGAGCAAAAGTCATATTCATTGCAAGAAATGCCAGTAGTATAAGTAGTGTCTTTTTCATATGTGTAATGTAATTGAAAATAACTGTTTCAAAGTTATTTTATTGTTGTTTGATTGATAGATTACAATTACTATTCCAAAAGTATGAAACAAAAAAATGCCATCGCTAATAGTGATGGCATTTTTTGGATATTTTATGTTATAACGTTCCTCTTTTTGCCTGTTCTCTTTCGATGGACTCGAAAAGCGCCTTGAAATTACCCGCTCCAAAACCTTTGGCACCCATCCTCTGAATGATTTCAAAGAACAAGGTTGGTCTATCTTCTACTGGTTTCGTGAAAATTTGAAGAAGGTACCCTTCTTCGTCCGCATCAACTAGAATAGACAATTTTTGCAGTTCTTTTATATCTTCCTTCATCATGTCCTTATGCACTCCCAAACGCCTAGGAATGTCATCATAGTATGCTTGTGGTGGTGGTGGCAGGAACTCGACTCCTCTAGCTTTCAATTTTGCCACGGTATTTATTATATCGTCGGTAGCCACAGCGATGTGTTGCACTCCTGAATCTTCGTAAAAATCCAAATACTCTTCTATTTGTGATTTCTTTGCTGCCTTGGCCGGTTCGTTTATGGGAAATTTGATTCTTCCGTTTCCATTGCTCATCACCTTACTCATCAATGCCGAGTATTCGGTATGGATTTGCTTGTCGTCGAAGGATAAAAAGTTCACAAACCCCATAACGTCCTCATACCATTTCACCCAAGTATTCATTTGCCCCCAACCTACGTTGCCAACCATATGGTCTATGTATTTTAAACCTACTGGTTCTGGGTTGTAGTCCGATTTCCATTCTTTGAACCCTGGCATGAACGCTCCGCTGTAATTTTTACGTTCCACGAACATGTGCACGGTCTCTCCATAGGTATATATTCCTGCTCTCACCACTTCACCGAATTCATCCTTTTCCACAAATGGTTCCATATATGACTTTGCTCCCCTCTTTGTGGTTTCCTCATATGCCTTTCTGGCATCGTCCACCCAAAGTGCCACCACTTTCACTCCATCTCCATGTTTTACGATGTGATTGTTTATTGGCGATTTGCTATTTAAAGGTGTCGTTAGCACCAGTCTTATCTTGTCTTGTTTCAATACGTAGCTCACAGAGTCTTTCGATCCGGTTTCCAAACCTTTGTAAGCATATGATTGAAATCCAAATGCTGTTTTATAAAAATGAGCTGCTTGCTTTGCATTCCCTACATAAAATTCTACATAATCCGTTCCCAAAAGCGGCAAGAAATCTTGTGCTTCTTCAAATATTTTCTCTAAACCGTAGTTTACCGATTGTACTTCTTTTTTACTCATAACTTCCAATTTTCCAAGTTAATTGTTCTTTGATTTTCCTTTTAATTCGACAGAATCGATATAGATCGAGTCTGTTTCAATTGTTTTTATGTTTTCTTCTTCAAAATAAATTGAGTCGCTCTCCCATTCATAGGGTTCTTCATTCTTCGAGTCTTGCATCCCTTCCAATATTGCTGCAGAGAAAATTGTTCCATAAACAACCAAAAAGCCTATGAAAAGTAGAAAAACCAAGCCATTTAGAACTATGGCTATGATGTTTATCACTTTGGCTGTTCCTACATTACTCCTACTTTGTGGTGAAAAAGCCTCAGGATTCTCATTGAACTCCCTAATGCTCTTATTGGCCAAATAGAGTCCAATTATACTTAATATCAATGGTACTATGGCAACGATGCCATAACAACAACATCCTGCCAATCCTATTAATATTGCCATGATTCCAAAAACCATTGCAATGGGATCTGCAGGCAAATTATTTTGATTCATTTGTTACTTCTTCCTTATTCCAACCAAGATTTGTAATAATCTTCGTCTGCTATTTTCATTGCTTCCTCCGTTACCATCAATGGCTTGAACGTATCCACCATTACGGCCAACTCCTCTGTCCCGGTATGACCAATGCTTCTTTCGGTTGCTCCTGGATGCGGCCCGTGCGGTATTCCTGCTGGATGCAAGGAAATGTGGCCGGCATCGATGTCGTTTCTGCTCATGAAGTCACCATCCACGTAATACAACACCTCATCACTATCTATGTTGCTGTGATTATACGGTGCTGGAATGCTTTGCGGGTGATAATCATACAAGCGAGGTACAAAACTACACACTACGAATGCATCTGTTTCAAATGTTTGATGCACTGGTGGTGGTTGGTGTATGCGTCCTGTTATGGGTTCAAAATCGTGAATTGAAAAAGCGTAGGGATAATTGTAGCCATCATAACCGACGACATCGAATGGGTGAGAGGCATAGATCATTTCAAAGATCTCATCTTGCTTCTTGACCTTCATTAAAAAATCTCCCGATTCATTGTTTGTTTCCAGCTCGTATGGTTGTCTTAAATCTCTTTCACAAAATGGTGAATGTTCCAACAATTGTCCAAACCAATTCCTATAACGTTTTGGCGTATAGATTGGTCTTCGGGACTCCACTATGAACAAACGATTGTCCTCTGTGTCAAAATCCATCTTGTATATGATGCCTCTTGGGATTACTAAATAATCTCCGTATTTGAAATCCAGATTTCCAAGATGCGTCCTTAATTTTCCTGAGCCCTTATGTATGAAGATAAGCTCATCTGCATCAGAATTCTTATAGAAGTAATCCGTAGTCGATTGCTTTGGTGCTGCCAAAATAATAGTACAGTCACTATTTGTAAGCACAGCTTTTCTACTTTCCAAATAATCATTTTCAGGCTTTACTTGAAACCCTCTGAAGCGATAGGATTGGATATGGTTTTTTTTCGCAATCTTTGGTGCAACACCATATTGCTTTCTTATTTTCTTTACTTGTGTTGGTCTTTGTTCATGGTATGAATTCGTGGACATACCATCAAAACCAATGGTGCCAAACAGTTGCTCATAATATAGAGAACCGTCTTGCTTTCTAAATTGTGTGTGTCTTTTATGTGGGATCTTCCCGAGTTTATGATAAAATGGCATAATGATTTGTATTACTAATTAAACAATGGTTTTATCGTAATTACATCAAAATCATTCTGGATTTCTCTTTATTAGAAATTTTAAAAAAGTCAATATGTCTTGCCAGTAGTAATTCATTGCTAGACAAATATCGTGATTTTTTTGGATTTTATAAAATGAAAATGCGATACTTGTGTTTTAAAACCAAAACCCTAGATTAAAATACCAGTAGTTTTCTTTTGTTTCAGGTGACCAAGTGTATTTTGCTTCCAATGGCCCCAAAAAGGTCTCCATGCCATAACCAATTGCATATCCTGAATAATCCGGCAAAGAAAACCAATCCGTGCTTTGAAACAAATCGTCTTCTACATTCGCAAAATTGGCAGATAGCATTATATGATTCTTTTTAGCCACTTCATAATCGACATTTATGGTTGCCTTCAAGAAACTATTCGCTGGCAATGACAAATAATCATAGCCGTAAAACGTTTTGTAATTATTTATGAAGTTATTGGCATAGCCTCCCAACACATAATCAAAATGAGAATTGTTTTGCGCATTTATCTTCAAGCCAGTTTCCCCCAATACGTTAGCACTCAATTTCGAAGTAAAACTATAGGCGTAACCCAAATCTGCCTTGATTGTGGAAAACTGCTCGAAATCGTTGTTGAAATCCGAAGAGTATAGGTAAATTTTAAAATCCCCATTGAAGTAAACACCTTCCTTTGGAAAGTATTTATTGTCATATGAGTCGAAGATTAACTTGGAAAACACACTTACATAATCGCTATTGTCGAATGTCGTCTTGGTTTGGTTGGCAGAAGACAATACAGTCTCCGTGGTTACTTTGAATAATTTATGCTCTGCGCCCAAAGTTAGAGCCGCATCATTTCTAAATTGGGTTTGTACGAATATTTGGTTGGTTATGTCCGTTACCTTGGTGTCTATTTTATTTACACCTACCGTTAGCAGTTGCTCTGGGCTTAACAACGCAGAAGCAGATATGTTCTTGTCGAATTCATTGTAATGTGACCGCAATCCAACACTCCAATAGAATCCTTTGTCTATGTAGTAATCAAAGTTGTACCTGACATTGTCTCCTACTATCAAATCCAGTGATGCCACATCATTTTTAAACAACAGTTGTTTTTTTGTTATGTTGGCAAGCAAGGCACTCTTATATAGACCGTCATAGTGCAGTCCGAATTTTAGAACCGTGGTTTGTTTCGTTTCTCTTAACTCCGTGTATAGATCGTAACCTTCTACTCCATTATGCTTGGAAGGCATTAGCTTGTATAAAAAACTATCGAAGTTGTTGGTCGCTATCAAGTTGTTTGTTCCACTTATGAATCGGTCGTAACTTATTTTTTGAAAAGGTCTCAATTTCAGTTTTCCAAGGACATATGAAATGGTATAGTTCTTCAACCCCTCGAAATACACTTGGTTTATCTGCAAGCTATCTGGTGTTCTTATAATGTGATCAATCCTTTCTCTTCCAATTTGTCTTGAAGCCAGATCCTTCAATTTGGATGTTTTTAACTTTGCTGCTATTTCACCATTCTTCACAATTTGCTTTCCATAATCGAAAGACACCACATTGTAATCGGAAATATCTGGTTTTATGTAGATGTCCGTTTTCTTCGATTTCGTTTTCATGTCGTTGATCGTCCTGAAATTGTTGATCTGAAACAATATTTCGGGTGCAGAGGATAGATCTATTCTATTGGACAAACCATCTTGCACATCGACACCAATAACAATGTCTACACCCCTTTCCTTGAGTTCATAAATGGGATAATTGTTGGTTACGCCTCCATCTATAAGCAATTGATTGTCTATTACAACAGGTTGAAAAAGCGAAGGAAAGGCTCCACTGGCTTTTACGGCTTGAGCCAAGCTCCCTTTGTCCAACAATACAGGTTGTCCTGTTTCGATGTTGGTAGCCATACAAAAAAACGGAATCGGCAAATCACTGAAGTGCTCTATATCATTAACATGCAATGTCAATTTTGACAGCATGTTGAATGTATTTTGACCTCTAGACAATGCTGAAGGCAGCTTTACTTTAAATTTGTCAAATGGCAATGACACGGCATATTTTTCGGTATTTACCCTTTCATAAAGTGTTTTTGATGCTCTAGGGGTATAATCGCTCAATATCTCATCGAAATCCACACGTTTGAATATGGAGTCTATCTGTTTACCTGAATATCCCGAAGCATATAGAGATCCTATTATGGCCCCCATGCTGGTTCCTGCCACATAATCGATACGTACTCCCAAACTATCTATCACCTTCAATGCTCCAATATGTGCCAAGCCTTTTGCTCCTCCTCCACTCAATACCAAACCTACCTTGGGCTCCTGTATGTTTTCATTTTGAGCGTCAACATTTGTGTTTAATCCCAAAGCAAGTAAAATAGCGACAATTGTTAGCCTCATTTAATTGATTTCGTTTTTATGATAATGGTTATAAATTTTTTCTGCTCTGGATACACCAACAACAGCCTCCAATTCGTCTAGCTTCGCGTTTGCAATACGCTTTACGGATTTAAATTGCTTTAGTAGATCCACGATGGTCTTTTCCCCCACTCCAGGTATCGTTTCCAGTTCCGTGTTCAATGCTTGTTTGCTTCGTCTGTTTCTGTGATGTTCAATGCCAAAACGATGCGCCTCGTTTCTTAATTGTTGAATTATTTTCAGTGTTTCGCTTTTTTTATCCAAATATAGGGGAATTGGATCGTCTGGATAAAATAATTCTTCCAAACGTTTCGCAATTCCGATAATCGCAATCTTCCCTCTCAAATTCAAAGCTTCCAAGCTTTTCAAAGCAGAGGACAATTGTCCTTTCCCTCCATCTATTATAATGAGTTGTGGCAATGGTTGTTCTTCCTCCACCAATCTTTTGTACCGTCTAAATACGACTTCTTCCATAGAAGCAAAATCATCTGGTCCTACCACCGTTTTTATGTTGAAATGACGATAGTCCCTTTTACTGGGTTTACCGTTTTTAAATACCACACAGGCTGCAACCGGATTTGTCCCTTGAATGTTTGAGTTGTCGAAACATTCTATGTGTCTTGGTTCTTCACCTAGGCGCAAGTCGCTTTTCATTTGTGCCATTATCCGCTTGACGTGACGATCTGGGTCTGTTATCTTCACTTGTTTGAAACGCTCCATCCTGTAGTACTTGGCATTCCGAATGGACAGGTCCAAAATATGTTTTTTATCTCCCAATTGTGGCAACGACACTTTTAACTCTTCGCCTATATCCACCTTAAAAGGTACGTAAATTTCTTTGGAATTGGAATTAAATCTTGCTCTAATCTCAATAATGGCGAGTTCCAACAATTGCTTGTCTGTTTCATCCAATTTCTTCTTGATTTCCAATGTATGCGATCGTATTATCGAGCCATAGGAAATTTGAAGGAAGTTGATGTATCCATAGCTCTCATCGCTAACTATGGAAAACACATCCACATTGCTGATCTTGGGGTTGACAATGGTGGATTTTGCTTGGTAGTTTTCCAAGACTTCTATTTTTTCCTTTATCTTTTGGGCATCCTCAAAGAGCATTTCCTTTGCATAGGACTTCATTTGTAGTTTGAACTGATCTAGGGAATCTTTGAAATTCCCTTTTAGGATCTGTCTGATCGCAGTTATGTTGTCATGATAGCTCTCCTCTGTCTCCAAACCTTCACAAGCTCCTTTGCAATTTCCCAAATGGTACTCCAAACATACCTTGAACTTTCCATTTTCAATTTTTTCTTGAGATAGATGGTAGTTGCACGTTCGCAACTTATAAAGTCCCTTTATCAAATCCAACAACGTCTTGACCGTTTTCATACTCGTATAAGGCCCAAAATACTCGCTTCCATCTTTTATTACCCGACGCGTAGGGAAGATTCTTGGAAATCTTTCTTTTTTAATACAAATCCAAGGATAGGTCTTGTCGTCCTTTAGTAGGACATTGTACCTTGGCCTATGCTTTTTTATCAGATTGTTTTCAAGTAGTAGTGCATCTGTTTCCGTTTCGACGACAATATGTTTAATGTTGACTATTTTCCTCACCAAGACCCTAGTCTTTCCGCTATCATGAGTCTTGGAAAAATAGGAACTTACCCTTTTTTTTAAATTCTTGGCTTTGCCTACGTATATAATGATACCTTCAGCATCAAGATATTGATATACTCCAGGTGAATTCGGCAAGGTTTTAAGTTGTATGTCTAAAGACGGTATGCTCATTTATTCAAAGGTAATATTTAAAATGTTCTACAAGAAAATTGAATGCATTTTAAACGTTAATTTTTTATTGAAAACGAATTGTTTTATTCATTACATTGCGCCACTTTAAAAAAAACAGATGACTAAAAAAATCATTGGTCGGACAGATAGGATTGACTTTCCGAAACTGAACTTGCTCAACATAGAAGCCAAGATAGATACGGGAGCATACACCTCTGCAATACATTGTTCGGAAATCATTGAGGAAAACAGCACCCTCAAATGCACATTTTACAGTGAAGGACATCCCAATTTCAGCGGAAAGCAAATAACTTTTGAAAATTACTCGCTTACCAATGTGAAGAGCAGCAATGGTTTTGTGGAAAACAGATACAAAGTAAAATCGGAGGTCATTATTTTTGGCAAAGTATACAAGATTAACTTAACTTTAAGCACAAGAGAAGAAATGCGCTTTCCAGTTTTGATTGGAAGACAATTTTTAAAACATAAATTTATGGTGGATGTGGATTTGCACGATCTATCATACAACGCGACATCATAAATGAACATAGTGATATTATCTAGAAATGCGCATCTTTATTCCACGGATAGGCTAGTAGAAGAAGGGGAGAAGCGAGGCCACAAAATCGAAGTCATCGATCCTTTGAAGTGCGACATCATCATAGAAAAGGAAAAACCCACCATATATTACAAGGATAGGTATCTGAATTATGTAGATGCCATAATCCCTAGAATTGGAGCTTCCGTTACCTTTTATGGTTGTGCCGTAGTACGACAATTTGAAATGATGAATGTCTTTACAACAGTGACATCCGATGCCATATTGCGATCACGAGACAAGCTAAAAAGCCTACAACGCCTAAGTAAAGCTGGAATTGGAATGCCAAAGACAGTATTCACAAACTATTCTCGTGATGCAAAAGAAGTAGTAGACTATGTTGGAGGTGCTCCAGTGATCATAAAATTATTGGAAGGAACTCAAGGTTTAGGAGTCGTTCTCGCTGAAACAAGAAGTGCGGCGGAGTCTGTTTTGGAAGCTTTCAATGGATTGCAAGCCAGAGTAATCGTCCAAGAATTCATAAAAGAAGCAAATGGTGCAGATTTGCGAGCACTCATTGTAGATGGCCAAGTGGTTGGAGCCATGAAACGACAAGGGAAAGATGGTGAGTTTCGTTCCAACTTGCATCGTGGAGGCACTGCAAACATAATTAAATTGAACCACGACGAATTAAAGCTTGCCATACAAGCTTCCAAGGCTTTGAAACTACCAGTTTGTGGCGTAGACATGTTACAGTCTGCCAGAGGCCCCTTATTGTTGGAAGTAAATTCCACCCCTGGATTGGAAGGCATCGAAAATGCGACTGGTAGAAACATAGCAAAAAGCATCATCGCGTTCATAGAAAAAAATACTAGATAAGATGGCTACCAAGAGTGAATCCATTCTACATATTTTAGGTGAAGACATAAGACCTGGAGAAAGCAAAGAGCTAAGTTTCAACCTAGCCAAACTACATACGCGTACTCCTGTAGATGTTCCTGTAATCATTGAACGTGCTAAAAAACCCGGTCCCACCATTTTATTTACTGCCGGCATCCACGGAGACGAGGTCAATGGTGTAGAAATCGTAAGACAAATCATTGCCAAGGGAATCAACAAGCCAAAAATAGGAACTACCATATGCATTCCGGTACTCAATATTTTTGGTTTTATAAACATGGAACGGGAATTTCCAGATGGACGTGATTTAAATCGTGTATTTCCTGGCAGCAAGACTGGTGCCTTGGCAAGCAGGGTAGCACATCAATTAATTACCGAAATAGTCCCTCATACAGATTTCATCTTGGATTTTCACACTGGTGGCGCACTGCGTTTCAATGCGCCTCAAATTAGAATTCAAAAAGGCAACGAAGATTTTGACATTGCAGCTGAAATCTTTGGTGCTCCATTTATCTTATATTCCAAAAACACAAACAAGACATTTAGAAGCATCTGTAGCAAAATGGGTATTCCAATTCTATTGTTTGAAGGCGGGAAATCATTCCATATAGACACAAATGTCACCAATACTGGTGTTAATGGTGCCAAACGCATTTTAAGCCATTATGGTATGCTGAGCAGGCAATTTACAATTTCCAAGCCTAAAAAGAGCTCCATTTTCATAGATGAAAGCAAATGGATTCGTGCAAAGTTTTCTGGAATGTTCAAACCTTCCATATCAATAGGCTCTTATGTCAACAAAGGAGAAGTAATAGGCAACATTACAGACCCATATGGTAAATTCAACCACTTCGTAAAAACCTCCAACCCAGGCTACATCATAAATGTAAACGAATCTCCAATTGTCTACCAAGGAGACGCACTATTTCACATTTCCACCAAGCTAACACATTAACTCCCATTACTCATGACCAAGGACGAATTACGAAAAAAATACAAATTACTTCGTAAACAACTAACAGACAGCAACATAGACGAGTTAAGCATCGCCATAGCCAATAGGCTACTAACTATGGACATCTGGGAACATGCATTTTACCATCTTTTTCTTTCCATAGAAACCCAAAAAGAAATCAACACCGACCATATCCTTAACATTCTTTCAGGAAAAGACAAGAACATAGTGATCTCCAAAAGCAATTTTGAAACTCTGGAACTGACTAATTATTTATTGATCGATTCAACAACAATTCGTCTAAACGATTATGGCATCCCAGAGCCCACGGATGGCATTGAAATCGATGACAGCAAAATCGATGTCGTCTTTGTTCCACTTTTAGCATTCGACATCAATGGAAACCGTGTAGGCTACGGCAAAGGATTCTATGATGGATTTCTTTCGAAATGCAAACCTGAGACCATTAAAATAGGGGTGTCCTTTTTTGAGGCAGAAACCAAAATTGAAGATATTTTTGAAAATGACGTCTCTTTGGATTATTGTGTGACTCCCCGCAAGATTTACACCTTTCAATCTCCAGAAATCGACTAAAGTCCTTTTTTATCGATTAATCACCCAAAGTTGTTATATTTGTTATGAGAACCCCTAATTTTCATAACAAATCATGGTAGAAAACAATCCCTACAACAACATCATCAACGACCTTGACGTCAGTTACTGGGAATTAAAAGACAACACTAGCTACTGGTCTTCCGCATTCATTAACGAGTTAGGTTATTTTCAAGATGATGTCTCCATAAGATTGAACTTCTTTTTGGAAAAACTCATACACCCAAGAGACAAAGACCTCTTTAGGGACAACTTTTACAGCTTGGTAGAAAACAACATTGACTTTACGCAAAACATTCAGGTCAAAAAGAAAAAAGGCTCTTTCAAAGAATTCACTTGCAAGACCAATTCGGAATCAAATGTCGAGACGTCAGATGGTTCCAAGGTCATTTTCTTCTTCAAGAACAAAATAAAAACGAGTAAAAAATTCAAAGTCAACAACTTCTATTATCGAGAAAGTGCCGAAATGATGTCAACTGGCAGTTGGTATATAGATCTAATACAACGAAAAAGCTATTGGGACAAACAAACCAGACGCATTCTCGAATACCCGGAAGATTATATTCCGTCTTTGGAAAACTCATCGGTTTACTATGCCGAAGAACACTACGAGCTTGCCAAGACTTATTTTTTGAACTGTGCCAGAACTGGCATCCCTTTCAATACGGAGATTAAGATGGTAACAGCCAACAAACGGGCTTTTTGGGCAAAGGCCATTGGCAAACCAGTATATAACGACAAGAAGGAAATTATTGGTGTCCGTGGCGTTTTTCAAGACATAGATGACGAAAAAATAAAAACGTTGAGCCTTCAAAGAACCTCCGACATCATTGCATCTCAAAATTCCAGGCTCTTCAATTTTGCACACATCGTCTCGCACAATCTAAAATCTCACACTAGCAACCTATCGCTCATAGTGCAACTCATCGAAGACGTGAAATCCATTGACGAGAAATTGGAATTGATAGATAGCATAAAAGACATCTCCGACAGTTTGAACACGACGATAGAGCACTTGAACGACGTCGTTACCATCCAAACCAAAACAGACCAAAACAAAGTAACCGTATTCTTTGAAAAGGTCTTAAATGGCATTTTAAAATCCATTGGGCACATAATAACAGAAGAAAACGTTACGATACGATCTGATTTTTCCAAAGTAGAATCCATCGATTACATTCCCGCCTATATGGAAAGCATTCTATTGAATTTGGTTACAAATGCCATAAAATACAAACACGAAGATAGAGATGCCATCATTGAACTGGAAACCCAAATACAAGACAAGAAGGTAGTTTTGACAGTAAAAGACAATGGTCGTGGCATAGACATGGTGAAATTTGGAAGCAAATTGTTTGGCATGTACAACACCTTTCATTACAATTCTGACGCTGTTGGCATAGGCTTGTTCATAACAAAAAATCAGATAGAATCCCTAAATGGAGAAATCTTTGCCGAAAGCGAAGTTGGAAAAGGGACTACTTTCAAAATACATTTTAGCGTCTAAGTAGAACTAGCTTGCTTGTATGGCAAAATCATATATCAGGCATTTTCTTCTTTTTTGGGAAACGCTTTCTTATTGAAGAAAATCAAGATACAAAACCCTATGCTTATTGCCACATCTGCAATATTGAACACTGGTTCGAAAAAATTAAATTGCTTGCCTCCATACACTGGAACCCAACTAGGTAGATCCCCTTGCCATATGGGTAGATATAACATATCTACTACTTTACCATGCAACAATGCCTCATAACCTCCTTCATGCGGAAAAAATGCAGCTATTTGCCCTACGCTATCATTGAATGCAATTCCATAGAAAACAGAATCTATGATATTGCCCAAGGCACCAGCAAATATAAAAACCAAAGCAAGCGCCAATATTTTCGAGCGGTGTTTTACAATGGTATCATATAACCAATACCCAATTCCCATAATGGCAAAAATTCTAAAAACGGTAAGACTCACTTTCGCAGTACGGTCACTCATAAAAGGAAGTATGTCACTTAATTTGGTCCCCCATGCCATACCATCGTTTTCTATGAAGTATATTTTAAACCAATTGAAAACCGTAAGATCTTCACCTAATTGAAAATGTGTTTTTACATAAATCTTGCTTATTTGGTCCACAAGCAAAAGTATTATGATAAGAATTGAAGCTTTTTTCAAAGACATATTTAAAGTCGCTCGGTCATCCCCGAGATAATGTTTGGATTATGATTAATATTGCTAAAATAGACTTATTTTTTAGTTTTGATAATACTTATATCTCCATTAACAGAATTTAAGGATATTTGATTGCTCCCCAAAGTCAATTGCTCCATAACCACCGTTCCGGTTTTGCTAAACGCTTCGACATTTGCAAAATTGGTATTGAGTTCTATTTTACCGTCTATGGTATTGACGATGGCATTGCTATCGTAGATGTTCAAATTGCAATTGCCCTGAGACAACTCTACAGTCAAATAGTCATAACTCCCGTCTATTTCTGCAGAAGCAGTATTGCTTGCCATATATACCTTTCTATTTTCAGGAACGAGCAATTCCATTTCTATGGAAATCACCTTATGCGCACTTAATTTGTCATCATGGTAAACGAATAGTGGCTGAAAAGCACTGGAGATGATCATCGAGTCATTTACAATGTTAGCCAAAACTACCCTGTCTTCACTGTATTCTCCTTCTATTTTTGTCTTTAGGATTATCTTTTTCGTGTTTGAAGTATTCAATTTTATCTTGAACATTTCATTGCCTTCAATTAAAATACAGGATATGTCTTGTGCATCTACCTCCTTCTCAATTGTTTTTTGAGAATGCAATTGAATGGAAATGAAAAACATGACAATGCAAAAAGAAGACTTCATGAAATAGCGAAAGTTATTGCAAACAAATGGGGTTTTAACCTGTAAAAAAAGCACCTCAATAATTACTGATGTGCTTTTGTATAGTCTATTGTTACAATCAATTGCCCATCGGCAGTTTGATTGGTTGAAAAGAATTTCCTTTTATAGGAAATCCGTTATTTCTGCATGTTTTTTGCTTCGATGCTTAAAGTGGCGTGCGGAACCAATTCCAATCGCTTGCTATTAATCAGTTTTCCCGTTACGCGACAAACACCATAGGTCTTGTTCTCTATTCTAATCAATGCGTTTTTAAGATCCCTGATAAACTTCTCTTGTCTAATTGCCAATTGGGAATTGGACTCCTTGCTCATAACTGCACTACCTTCATCAAATGCCTTGAAAGTAGGGGACGTATCATCTGTACCATTGTTATGGTCATTCATATACGCGCTCTTTATCAATTCCAAATCGTGTTTTGCCTTTTCTATCTTATCCAATATGAGAACTTTAAACTCTGCTAAATGTTCATCTGAATATCTTGCTGTATTTTCTACTGCCATAGTATTAATGTTTTTGAATAGACAATTTTGTGTTTATCGTATCGAAAGCAATATCTATACCATTGTCTATTTGGTCAATAATTTCAAGATTTTCCGTTAAGGTCTCCGTCTTGATGTACTCTAAATTCCTTTGAACCGCTTGTGCAATTTGGTTGTCTTTTCTCAGTTTCACATCTATTCTGTCTGTTACTTCAAATCCTGAATCCTTACGTAAGTTTTGAATGCGGTTCACGAGCTCACGAGCAATCCCTTCTTCTCTTAAGTCTTCTGTAATCGTAACATCTAATGCAACTGTCAAAGCACCTTCGTTGGCAACAAGCCATCCCTCGATATCTTGAGAGGTGATTTCTACATCACCGAGTTCTAAAATAATATTTTTTCCGTTACATTCGACATCAAGTACTCCTTTTTGTTCAATATTTTTTATGTCCTCAGACGTAAGCTTTTGAATTTCAGTAGCTATAGCTTTCATATCTTTACCAAAACGTGGCCCCAAAGCCTTGAAATTTGGCTTAATTTGCTTTACCAAGATATTTGAAGCATCTCCTAAAAGTTCAATTTCCTTTACGTTGACTTCATGCTTTATCAAATCTGACACTGCTAAAATTTCTTCCTTTTGTTCCACATTGTCCACAGGAATCATAATTTTTTGCAATGGTTGACGTACTTTTATCTTTTCTTTAGCTCTTAACGACAATACCAGCGATGATATTGTTTGTGCATTCTCCATTTTTCTTTCCAACGACTTGTCCATAAAGTTTACATTTGCTTTAGGAAACTCCGCCAAATGTACACTTTCAAATGCTTCTGTTTGTGTCGTCTTTGTTAAATCCAAGTAAAGTTTATCCATGAAAAATGGTGCTATTGGAGCTCCAAGTTTCGCAATTGTCACCATACACGTGTATAGTGTTTGGTATGCAGAGATTTTGTCTTGTTGGTAGTCTCCTTTCCAGAATCGTCTTCTACTCAAACGTACATACCAGTTACTTAAATAATCTTGTGTGAAATTGGAAATAGCACGTGCAGCCTTTGTTGGCTCATATTCTGCATAATATTCGTCTACTTTCTGAATTAACGTATGCAGCTCCGATATGATCCAACGATCTATTTCTGGCCTGTCTGCCAATGCTATGTCTTCTTCAGCATAGGTAAACTCGTCTAAATTAGTATATAGTTGAAAGAACGAATAGGTGTTGTACAACGTCCCGAAGAACTTGCGTTTTACTTCTTCGATGCCATCCAAGTCAAACTTCAAGTTATCCCATGGGTTTGCATTTGCAATCATATACCAACGCGTTGCATCTGCACCATAGGTGTCCAAAGTCTCAAAAGGATCTGTGGCATTACCCAAACGCTTGGACATCTTCTGCCCATTCTTGTCCAAGACCAATCCATTGGATACGACATTCTTGTATGCTACCGAATCGAAAACCATTGTGCCAATGGCATGAAGCGTATAGAACCAACCTCTTGTTTGATCTACTCCCTCTGCGATGAAATCGGCAGGAAAGGATTTGTTTTCGTCTATCAATGCCTTGTTTTCAAACGGGTAGTGCCATTGTGCATAAGGCATGGACCCAGAATCGAACCACACATCTATCAAGTCGCTTTCGCGTTGCATTGGTTGTCCAGATGGAGAAACCAATGTTATTTGATCCACTATGTTTTTATGCAAGTCCAATTTTGCATAGTTCTCCTCGGAATTGTTTCCTACCTCGAACTCTTCGAAGATATCTTTTTCCAAAACACCTGCCGAAACTGCTTTTGTCATCTCTGCCTTCAATTCTTCGACGGAACCTATGCAGATTTCTTCCTTACCATCTTCGGTTCTCCATATTGGCAACGGAATTCCCCAATAACGAGATCGTGATAGATTCCAATCGTTTGCATTCGCCAACCAGTTTCCAAAACGGCCTTCGCCAGTACTCTTAGGTTTCCAGTTGATTGTTTTGTTAAGCTCGTGCATTCTATCTTTGACATCGGTTATCTTTATGAACCAAGAGTCCAGTGGATAGTACAATATCGGTTTGTCCGTACGCCAACAATTTGGATAGCTATGCTTGTATTTTTCAACCTTGAAGGCTTTGTTTTCCTCTTTTAACTTTATGGCCAATTCAACATCTATCGAACGTTCTGGAGCTTCTCCTTCCTTGTAATATTCATTCTTCACATATTTCCCACCAAACTCTTTCATTTCTGGTCTAAAACGCCCTTGTAAATCTACAAGTGGCACCAAATTGTCATTTTCATCTTTAACTAGCATTGGGGGCACTTCTGGAGTCGCTTGCTTTGCCACCAAGGCATCATCCGCTCCAAAGGTTGGTGCCGTATGCACTATTCCCGTTCCATCTTCTGTAGTCACGAAATCTCCTGAGATGATTCTAAAGGCATTTTCAGGATTGTCGTTTGGCAAAGCATATTGCAACAACTGCTCGTATTTGATACCTACTAAATCCTTCCCTTTAAATTCCTTTACGACATAAAATGGAATCTTCTTGTCTCCAGACTCATACTCCAACAATGCCGACTTCTCTTCTACTTGATTAAATTTCCCTGCAAATTGTTTGGCCACCAATGGCTTTGCCAAAACAACGTTCATTGGTTTAAATGTGTATTGATTGTAAGTTTCCACCAAAACATAGTCAATCTTTGATCCAACCGTCAATGCCGTGTTGCTTGGCAAGGTCCAAGGTGTCGTCGTCCAAGCCAAGAAGTAAATGGTTCCTTCGTTTTGTAAAAATTCAGGCAAGGTATCTTCCACTGCCATGAATTGTGCTACCACTGTCGTATCCGTGACATCTTGATAGGTCCCTGGTTGGTTCAACTCGTGAGAACTCAATCCAGTTCCTGCTTTTGGTGAATAAGGTTGAATCGTATACCCTTTATACAACAAGTTCTTATCATAAATCTCCTTTAACAACCACCATACACTTTCCATGTACTTTGGCTCGTAGGTTATGTATGGATCATCCATATCCACCCAATAGCCCATTTTTTGAGTCAAGTTGTTCCAAATGTCCGTATAGCGCATCACTGCCTTACGACAAGCTGCATTGTAATCTTCTACAGAAATGGTTTTCCCTATGTCTTCTTTGGTGATTCCCAACTCCTTCTCGACCCCAAGCTCTATTGGCAAACCATGTGTATCCCAACCTGCCTTGCGCTTTACCTGAAATCCCTTCATGGTCTTGTATCGCGGAAATATATCTTTTATGGCACGTGCCAATACATGATGTACCCCTGGCAATCCGTTTGCAGATGGCGGCCCTTCGAAAAACACATAAGGTGCTGCGCCTTCTCTAGTGGTTACACTCTTTTCGAAGATATTGTTGTCTTTCCAATAGTCTAGTATCTCACTTGCTACGTTTGGCAAGTCAAGTCCTTTGTATTCAGGGAATCCTGCACTCATTTTTTCTGATTTATTATAAGAAATGCAAAATTACGGAATTTTGGGAAAAGAGAGACTGGAATTGAAGGGAAAAGGCATGGAGATCAGGTTTTCAAAAAACCCTTCTTGCAAATACCTCCTGTTTTTTGTTTCCTAAGTTAAATCTAATCCAGTTTTTCAGTCAATTTTTCAAACACCTTTTTGGCATCTTTTCCTTCATACAAAATACCGTGAACTGCTTTTATGATGGGCATTTGTGTTTTCTTTTTGTTTTTTTGGTTAATAAGAAAAGCACTTTTGGTGGCATAGTAACCTTCTGCAACCATATTCATTTCCATTTGTGCAGATTTTACAGTATATCCTTTTCCTATCATGTTTCCAAACATCCTATTTCTTGAAAACACGGAGTAACCCGTTACCAACAAATCTCCCAAATAGGCCGAATTGTTTATGTTTCGTTTCATCTTATGCACTTTCTTTATGAAGCGTTTCATTTCTCGAATGGCATTGCTCATCAATACGCTCTGAAAATTATCCCCATACCCAAGGCCATGGGCTATTCCTGCAGCTATGGCATAGATGTTTTTCAGCATTACCGAATACTCCGTCCCAATGATATCGTCACTTATCTTGGTTTTGATGTATCTGCTTGACAATGCATTTGCTATAGTTTGCGCTTTCGTTGCATCAGCACAAGAAATGGTAAGATAGGACAGGCGCTCCAACGCAACTTCTTCTGCATGACAAGGGCCAGCAATGACTCCAATATTCTCGAAAGGGATATTGTAATTGTCATGAAAGTGTTCTCCCAAGACCAATCCCGTCTCAGGAACAATTCCCTTGACAGCGGAAACAACTATCTTATCCGCAATGTCCACAGTCAACTTCTTCAATTCAGAGTATATGAAAGCCGAAGGCACGACGAATATGAGGACATCTGCATAGTTAGCTATTTCATTCATGTCGTTGCTTAACTTCAATTGCTCCAAGTGAAACTCGACCGAACTCAAATAGCTAGGATTGTGCTTTTCCTTCAACAAATGTTCTTTTACATAGACGCTGCGCATGTACCAACCAACTTCTGTTTGATTTTCACATAACATCTTTACTATTGCGGTTGCCCAACTTCCAGAACCAAAAACAGCATATTTTAACTCTTTGCTCATAAATACCTTAAATATGGAATCATCAAAAGTACATAAAATATTAGTCAACCTCAGTTTGTTAAAAATGAATGTTCGTTAATTTTTGGCACGCGTTTTGAAACATTTCAAATATCAATCCTTAAAACGCAAGATTATGAAGACGATAAAATTACTTTCCTTATTCGCTTTGGCCGCTACATTGCTTACCTCATGCTATACAGAAGTAATCGTAGAAGATCAGGTAGTAGATGCACCAGGCATAAGCTTAGATCAACTTTTGGATTCTTATGAACTATGGTATGTGGACATAAATCAAACCCTTGGTTCGGGAGAAACCCCCTTCTTGCAGATAGCGTTCACAATCTCTTTTAGAAATGGGATCTTGTATGCCAACAACAATTTGGTTGGCATTGGTAGTCAAGGTGGAGGGTATGGCATTTCCGTAGGAACATACAATGCCTACAATAGAATTCTGGACATATATCATGATGTCGATGGCTATGAGAGTTTTGATGTCTACCAAATAGACAACAATACCATTGAGCTTTACAACCCATTCAATGACACTTCTTACTTTTTGAATGGTTACCAACGTACAAACTTCGATTACGATTTCGTATTCTATGACAACATTCATTATTTCATGCAAGAATATGAAGCTTGGGAAAAGACATATACAAGCATCTATGGAGCAATAAATGAATTTGACAATGAGAACTACCTACAGTTCCTATCTGGTGGAAATGACTCCACATTCAGAAGTTCACAAGATGTCGTAAATACAGATCCAGATGATTTGATTTGGGATTACATCGGGATATATGGCGTGAATGATGTACCTGGGAACATGTATTTGAAGACTTTAACATTAGATTATGACTTCTTTAGCAATGAGTTTTTCGAGCTGAGTGTTATAAATGACGAAACGGTGGAATTGTTCCATCCTTCATCTGGAACCGTATACGAATTTCAAGGTAGAGGCTACATACAATATTTGAAGACTGGGACGACCATAGACAAGTCCAAATCCTCTGCATTGAAAAAACGTAAGCAACGTAGTCCAAAAAAAGACAATCCACGAGAAAATACTCGTAAAAAATAAAAACACGATGAACAGTTTCACCATCTGGCGAAGCATCATTGAAAATTTGGTTGGTTAGTTAATTTTGAAACTGCTTGAGGGGAAATCTTCAAGCAGTTTCTCCTTTTATGCAAATACATCCCCTTGCTTAGATCACAACTTGCTTGAGTTTATTATGTCATACATATTTCTTGCTGAACAAAAAAGCCCCAGCTATGAGCTGAAGCTCTTTTTAAATGACTATGGCAATTAATCATTTAACTACTAACCTCTTAATAGTTTCATTTGTATTGATAGTCACGGGTAAATTGAAATAGAAATAAGTCTCCTCCATATTCGGAACCATCGTTACCAAGCTATGGTCTGCTACGGGTTTTACTCTGTCAATGTACGTGCCCATTCAATATGTTTCCATATTCAAATTCAAATCTATTTGAGAATAGCCGAATAGGAAAAAAGAACAACGTAAAGTATGAGGATAGTCGTTTTTTCATAATGGATTAGTTCTCGTTTTTTTTTAAAATTTCCAATTGAATACTATTAAAACAGCTTATCTTTTAAAACTCCTACCTTAAATTTTAGGACAAATTGAATTTCTTTGAAAGATAAGCTCAAGAAATACCGTAGATTTGTCCCATAACTAAATTGAACATTTCTTTAGACCCAACGATGACCATCAAACAGATTACCAGTACGCAAAACGCCTTGATAAAGCAAATTGTCTTGTTGAAGGAAAAATCACGTGAACGCAAGAAATCTGGAACATTCATAATCGAAGGAATACGGGAAATGGAATTGGCAATAAAAGGCAATTACCTAATAGAAACCATATTGTTCAACCCTGAGCTCATTGCCGAAACCCAAATACCAAAAACCACATCTCATGAAGTCAACCTGATAGAAATCAACAAAGACGTCTATCAAAAAATAGCATATAGGGAAACCACAGAAGGCGTAGTCGCCATCGCTAAGAATAAAACCAATCTCATTGAAGATTTAACATTCAATAACGAAAATCCATTGATTCTAGTTGCGGAAGCTCCTGAAAAGCCTGGGAACATCGGAGCCATCTTGCGCACCGCAGATGCTGCCAATGTCGATGCCGTGATAATTGCAAACCCTAAGACCGATTTGTACAATCCAAACATTGTTCGCTCCAGCGTGGGTTGTGTGTTTACCAATCAAATTGCAACAGGTTCCACTCAAGAAATCATTGGTTTTCTAAAAGACAAAAACATAAACATCTATGCTGCCATTTTGCAAGAATCCGTGGCATATCATACCCAAGACTTCACAAAACCTACAGCCATCGTTGTCGGAACGGAAGCTACTGGCCTAAGTCAAGAATGGAGAGACCACGCCACTCAAAACATCATCATTCCCATGCAAGGTGCCATAGATTCCATGAATGTATCCGTTGCTGCTGGAATACTTGTTTTTGAAGCTAAGAGACAACGAAATTTCAAATAAAAATGACATCGCAAACATTATTCTACATATTAATGGCCATTTTAACCATCAGTTTCATCATCGACAAGATATTGGATGCCTTGAATGCAAGGCACTACAATGATGCTGTGCCACGAGAACTAGACGATGTCTATGATGAAACGGAATATAAGAAATCTCAGGACTACAAAGCCACAAACTACAAGTTTGGAATCTTGACCTCTACCTTTTCATTGGTCTTGACCCTTGCTTTCTTCCTTTTCGATGGCTTTGCATTCGTAGATGTGATTGCTAGGGAACTATCTTCCAATTCAATCGTCATCACCTTGTTGTTCTTTGGAATCATAATGATTGGGAGCGACATCATCACAACTCCTTTTTCCTATTACAAGACCTTTGTCATAGAAGAGCGTTTTGGATTCAACAAGACCACAAAACGAACCTTTGTACTAGACAAGATAAAAGGCTGGTTTATGACCATTGTCGTAGGTGGAGGCATTTTGGCTCTATTGACATGGTTTTATGAAACCACAGGACAATACTTTTGGCTATATGCCTGGGGCTTAATCACTGTATTCACACTGTTTATGAATATCTTCTACTCCAGACTCATAGTTCCCTTGTTCAACAAGCAAACACCTTTGGAGGAAGGCAATTTAAGAACAGCCATTTCCAATTATGCGAAAACGGTTGGTTTTAGCCTCGATAAGATCTTTGTCATCGATGGCTCCAAACGCAGTACCAAGGCCAATGCCTATTTCTCTGGATTTGGAAGTGAAAAACGCGTTACGTTGTACGATACGTTAATCAATGATCTGGATGAAGAAGAAGTCGTTGCCGTGTTGGCTCACGAAGTTGGACATTACAAATGCAAGCACATCGTTTTCAACCTGCTTGCCTCTGTGATACTGACAGGTTTTACTCTTTATGTGCTGTCATTGTTAATTGGAAACCCAATGCTTTCGGAAGCTTTGGGCGTTGCAATACCAAGTTTCCACATTGGATTGATTGCCTTTGCCATCTTATATAGCCCTTTATCTGAAATCACCGGATTGATAATGAATTGGTTTTCCAGAAAGTTCGAATATCAAGCTGATGACTATGCAAAGAACACCTACAAGGCAGAACCTCTTGTCACTTCTCTAAAAAAGCTTTCCAAGAACAGCTTGAGCAACTTGACGCCCCATAAGGCATATGTATTCATGCATTATTCGCATCCCACCTTGTTGGAACGGATTCGGAATTTGAGAGGGTAACGGTTTTCTCAATCACTCCACCACAAAATCAAAATACTCATTGCGAAAAGGTTCTCCACGTAACGTAAAATGCCACCATTCTTGTGGATAATTCCTAAAGCCGTTGCCTAGCATCACATTTTGCAATAGTTTTCTGTTTTTACGTTGCACCTTGCCCAGATTGCTGTTCTTAACCCAGGATTCACTTCCAAAAAAATCATATGGCGACCCCATGTCCAACTCTTTACCCGTCTTCAAGTCTATGATGGTCAAGTCTATGGTGCTTCCGCTACTATGTCTGGATTTAGATGCTATATACCCTGCTTTGAACAAGTTCTTCTTTTTCACCTTTGGGTAGAATTCCGCTTTCTTCAAAGTATCATCTACTTGCCTAACCCAACGTACAAAATGGTTTACCGCACGTTGTGGCCTATAGGCGTCATAAATTTTGAGTGACAATCCTTCTTTTTCCAACTCAGCTTGAACCTTCTTTAAACTTGCAGCCGCTTCTTTGGTCAATATCGCTTTGTTTTCATTGTAACCGTCTATGGGTTCCCCAACGAAATTGTTGTCCGTGCAATAGCGTAATTCCACTTCTATGTTAGGAATCTCATCTTTTACATAGACAAAACCATCTGGCAATTGTGCAAAACAAGATGTTGACATAAATATTAACAAAAAGACAAATTTAAATCGCATGGTATTATTTTTATATGCTAATTTAGAGAAATAAAACTTGAGTATGATATTTCCTTGGCATCTGTACCTCATGTCTGCAATGTATGTCATTGCAGGTATCATGCATTTTGTCAAACCCAAAGCGTATGTACGCATCATGCCAAGGTACATTCCCATACCAAAATCAATGGTGATGCTAAGTGGGGTTGCAGAGATTGTCTTGGGATTGGCATTATGCATTCCTGCTCTTAAAAATGACTCCATCTATGGGATAATGGCAATGCTCATGGTCTTTTTGATCGTTCATTTCCATATGTTGTCCAGCAAGAAGGCTTCAGCGGGAATTCCTGCTTGGATCTTGGTGCTTCGCATTCCCTTGCAATTTGGCCTGATGTACTGGGCTTTTTGGTATTTACAATTCTGATCCATGTTCCCAAAAAAAGAAATAATTCTTGACCTACAGGATTCGGACATTCGGTATTATCCTAATTTTTTCGGCTTCGCTGAAGCTAATTCATATTACAGGTCGTTGTTGGAAACCACAAAGTGGAGGCAGGACAGCATTACCCTTTTTGGAAAAACGCATCCCCAACCACGATTGACTGCCTTATTTGCCAACAATGACAAACCCTATGGTTACTCCAACATTACAATGACTCCTTCGGTATTTACAGATGCCTTGTTGGAAATAAAGAATAGGATAGAAACAAAAACAGATGTTGCCTTTACCACTTGTCTAGCCAATTTATATAGAAACGGGCAGGATAGCAACGGTTGGCATTCCGACGACGAAAAAGCATTGGGCAAAAATCCCACGATAGCTTCCGTTACATTTGGCGAAGCCCGTTACTTTCATTTAAAGCACAAAAGAGACAAGACATTGCGGCAAAAGCTATTGTTGGAAAATGGAAGCTTGTTGTTGATGCAAGGAGAAACGCAACACCATTGGCTACATCAAATCGCCAAGACGAAACGACAAATACAACCTAGAATAAACCTAACCTTCAGGGTTATCAAATAGGACAGGAAACAAAAAAGCTGAGGTCCCTCAACCTCAGCTTCTAGCATTTGCAAAATATGTATTGTTAGATTTAGTATTGTATTGCTATATCAACAAAATAGCGATGCAAATATTTAATTAATTAATCCATTGAACTAAAAGTATGTAATTTTTAGTACGAGTCAAATTTAAAACTATATTCGATAACAACCGTTAAAACGTGTTAATATTCGACGAAATGCACTTAATTTTAACATAATTTAGATGATTGAAGCAAAAATCTCGTTGAAACACAAATTTCATTAAGAATTAATTATAAATTACCATCCAATAAATAAGTGTAAATTTGCGTTTACCAAATGCAATTGGCATTCATTTTGCTAAAGCTTGTCTAAAATCATTAAAAAATGAAATTAAAACTGTCCTCTCTATTTATTTTAATGGGTCTGTTTCTGTTTGCTCAAGAAAAGGCACATACCTCCCAGAACATTTCAATAAACAACTTGATAGATGGTACCCTGTTGACTCCAAACGATGTAAGCAAACCCAATCTCGTCATAATCATAGCTGGGTCTGGCCCCACGGATAGAGATGGCAACCAAAACTTCTTGATGAGCAACACCTTGAAAAAACTGGCTTTGGGAATAACCAAGGAAAAGACAGCTACCTTTAGATACGACAAACGCATCGTGAAGCAAATACGCAAAGGCAATGTAGACAAGGACATCCTATTCGATGACTTTGTAACCGATGCCATTTCCGTAATCGAATACTTCAAGAACACGAAAAAATACAATCGCATCTATGTCGCCGGCCATAGCCAAGGTAGCCTTGTCGGTTTGCTGGCAGCCAAAGGAAGGGCAGATGGTTTCATCTCCCTTGCAGGTGCTGGACAATCCATAGACAAGGTCATTACCGAGCAAGTCATCAAAACTGCTCCAATGTTTACCGAAGACACAAAAAGGATATTCGACATCTTGAGAGTAGGCAAAACCACTTCCGATTACCCTCAAGCATTAGGTTCCATATTCAGCAAAGACATACAACCTTTCATGGCAAACTGGATGTCTTACGATCCCCAAGAAGAGATAAAGAAGTTGGAAATGCCCATTCTAATCATAAATGGAACCAAGGATTTGCAAGTAAGTGAAACGGAAGCAAAGCTTTTAGATACGGCGGCAAATGAATCCACCTTGATCATCGTAGAGAAAATGAATCATATTCTAGTGCATATTGAGGGGGATGACTTGGAAAATTCAAAATCCTACAACGAAGCCTACCGAAAGCTCTCTCCGAAACTCCTCGAAGCCATCACCTCTTTTGTGAAATAAGTTATGACAAAAACTCACTAGTCTTCAAGGTATGGTTTTACAACGTGTAAAGCCTTCCATATGATTGAGGTTTCATCTCAAAAAAAAAGAAAAATTCACTATCTATAGAAATTCATCTCATCCAGATATTCCCAAACGTTCTCTGGAAGCAATGGCTTGACGTTTTTACCTTCCTTTATGGCATTTCGTATAAGTGTGGAGGATATTTCCATAATTGGAGCTTCGACCTTGTGTATCTTCTCATGGCCATCAAATCTCGTTTCGACGACTCCTTCCGAAATTCTTGGATACACATATATGTTATGTTGTTCCAGGATTAGTTCGTAGTTCTTCCATTTATGAAATCCTTTCAGATTGTCTTCTCCCATAATTGGGGAAAACACATGACTGGGATATTTCTCCTTGAGGTAAGTCAAGGTATTTATCGTATAGTTTGGTTGCGGCAAGTTGAACTCTATGTCACTTGGCTTTAGTTTCACATAGTCCTTTGTTGCGAGATATACCATTTCCAAACGTTGAAAATTATCCAAAAGCGTGTTCTTCTTTTTGAAGGGATTGTGAGGTGTCACCACAAACCAAATTTGATCTAAATCGCTATTTTCCACCATTTGGTTCGCAATAACCAAGTGTCCTATGTGAATGGGGTTGAAAGAACCAAAATAAAGGCCAATGTTCATTTTACTCGTTTTTTAAGAAATCTCCAATCAAAACCTCTGCTTCGTTCAAAGCCTTTTCCAAGTTGTCATTTTCTATTATGACATCGAAAAGAGGCGCTGTTGCCAACTCTGCAGACGCCTTGGCCACACGCATGTTTATCTTGTCCTCACTTTCCGTCTTGCGTTTCTTCAAACGGATCTTCAATTCATCAATGCTAGGTGGTTTTACAAAAACAGCCAATGTCTCTTCTGGGAATTTTCGTTTTATGCGCAATCCGCCTGCAACATCGATATCAAAGATTACATGCTTGCCTAGCTTCCAAAGTCTTTCAACTTCTGTTTTCAACGTCCCATAAAAATTGTCCCTGTATACTTCTTCCCATTCCAAGAACTCTTCAGCTTTGATTTTATCCTTAAAGGCTTCAAAAGACAAGAAATAATAATCCTTCCCATCTACCTCTTCTCCTCTGGGCGCTCTGGAAGTTGCCGAAATGGAAAAGGCCAAGTTGAATTGTTCTTGTTTTAGCAAATGCCTTACAATGGTTGTCTTTCCAGAGCCGGAAGGTGCAGAGAACACAATTAGCTTTCCTTTGTTGGTATTGTCTTTGTCCACAAAAATTATTTTAAGGATTATAGCACTACGTCAGACTTGGTGCCATATGTTAGTTAGTCTTGTTGTTTGCTCTTTGTTTGGCTATAGTACGTTTAAAAGTTGCTCCTTTATCTTTTCCAATTCATCTTTCATTTGTACCACCAATTGCTGCATTGGTGCATAATTGCTCTTTGAACCTATGGTATTGATTTCCCTTCCCATCTCTTGACCTATGAAACCTAGTTTCTTTCCATTGGAATCCTTGGAGTTCAATGCTTCCACGAAGTAGTTCAAATGGTTTTTCAAACGCACCTTTTCTTCTGTTATATCGAATTTCTCAATGTAATACACCAACTCTTGTTCGAATCGGTTTTCATCATGTTTTTCTCGCAAATCCTCTATTCCTTTCCTTAGACGCTCACGTACGCCTTCAATGCGATCGGGATCCATTAGAATCACGTCCTCCAATAGAGCGTCTATCGTTGTAACCCGATTTTTGAAATCTTGTTCCAAAACCTCTCCTTCGTCCAATCTGTATTTCTTGATTTGTTCTATTGCTCCATCTATCTCGGTCTGAATGATCTTCCATTCCGTTTCATCTATTTCTTCCCGTTCCGTATTCAAAGCATCAGGAAATCTCACGGCCATTTTCAATAACTCGATGGCATCTCCTTCCGTTACTTCCTGCAACTGCTTCATATATTGTTTTACGACTGGTGTATTTATCTTTGTCGAGGTATCTTCTGCCGTTGTTTCAACGTATATGGAAAAATCAATCTTGCCACGTACCAATTCCTTTGCAATCGCCTTTCTAAGCAACAACTCCTTTTCTCTATAAATGGAAGGCATCCTTGCATTCAAATCCAGATTCTTGCTGTTAAGAGACTTTAGCTCTATCGTTATTTTCTTTGTTGGCAATTGTACTACAGATTTACCATAACCTGTCATTGAATGTATCATAAGTCTTTTTATAAAGTTGAGCAAAGGTAATGAAAACAGAATCTTTAGAAAAGACTAAGGTTCATTGCCATGGAATATTTTAAATTTGCGACTTATATTTTAAATCATGTTTACTAAAAAATTCGAAATTCGCTGGAGTGACATTGATGCCAATAGACATTTGGCCAACTCCGCATACATTAATTTCATGAGTCACACTCGAATGGCCTTTCTTGTCGAAAAAGGCTTTACAATGCAGGAAATGCTAAAATTTGGAGTAAGTCCAGTTGTCTTCTACGAGCACGTCCACTATTTCAAAGAGGCCTTTCATGGGCAGCCCATTACCGTAAGCTTGGAAGTATCCGGCTTGAGTGAAGATGGCATGTTTTTTAAATTTGATCATAATTTTTACAACCACAAAGGAGAAAACCTGGCATATTGTGAAATATTTGGAGCTTGGATAGATTTGAAAACACGTAAGTTGTCTGCTTTGCCAAAAGAGTTGTTGGCATTTACCAAAACTTTCCCAAAATCAAAAGGCTACAAGACATTGACAAAGGAAGATACAAGAATACATGGTAGGAAACCAATGAATCTAGATCTATGATTTCGGTTTTTTGGTCACCAAATATACTCCCGAAAAAATCAACACCGAGGCCAACAGTTTAACACTTGTGAGGCTATCGCTTCCCATTACAATGGCAAAAATACCCGCTATCACTGGTTGCATGTAAATGAAAATACTCACCGTAGACGCTTTTAAGTGCTTCAAGGCCAAAGGATTTAACATGAACGTTCCAAATGTAGCGCCAACGACTACAAATCCTACTGCAAAGTAGGCGTACGGCGTAAAGTGATCCAGATTTGTTTCAATGAGTTCATTGTATCCAAATGGAATTACCAAAATCAACCCAAAGAGGAACAACCATTTTATGAAGGTAAATGGATGATATTTGTATGTTAGTTTTTTAATGATGATGATGTATATGCTATAGGCAATCACATTTATCAGAATAAACAGGTTGCCCAATGTGACA
This sequence comes from Bizionia sp., assembly GCA_020631395.1. Lineage (GTDB taxonomy): Bacteria > Bacteroidota > Bacteroidia > Flavobacteriales > Flavobacteriaceae > JAHDHI01. Next base: position 8,816 of record JAHDHI010000023.1, on the reverse strand, counting down.
TTGTCTCCTGGAAGGGCTGATTTTCCATAGATTGTCAAAACTATTGCTCCCACAAAGGCCAACAAAACACCAACGATCTTCATTGACGTTATCTTTTCCTTAAGGTAAAAAGAAGACAAGACAAGTACCAAAATTGGGGTAATGGTCACAATTACCGATGCATGTATCGGAGTTGTGTATTTGAGTCCCTTGATGAACAAGAGCATGTTTATGGCAACTCCAAAAACAGCAGCAAAAAAGAAGGTCACAAAATCCTTTCTCTCTATTTTTTCTTTTGGTCCAACAAAACTGAACAACCAGAACAGAGCTGTAGCTCCAGCCACCCTAACCAACACGAAAGCCAAAGGGCTCAAAAATCCATCGGCCAAGACGTCTTTGGCAAAGGTATAATTCAAACCATAAAGCAATTGGACTCCAAATGCCGCAATTAACGCCCAAATTCTAACATTTATTTGTTTCATCTATTTACTTGAGGCGACAATGCTTGTCCCACCATTTATGCTTGTTAAAAACAACTTAGTTGCTCACCTCGTTCAATGCCAATCTTGCAGCTTCGACATTCTTCTTGGAATTCCCAACGAATATGTTGCCATCAATGATCATCACTGGGCGACTCAAGAATGTATAATGTTCCAATATGTATTGTTTGTAGTCTTTCTCCGTTAGCTCTTGATTTTTTAAATCCATTGACTTGTACAACGTCGCCCTCTTGCTAAACAAGGCTTCGTAACTTCCTGCCAGATCCTTCATCTCTTCCAATTGCTTAACCATTATTTCTTCTTTCTTTATGTCTTGCAAGACAAAGTCCGAAGGCAGATCGAGTTCTTTCAAAATGCGAATGCAAGTGCTACAAGTCTTTAGATAATATACTTTATTCATCGGTTTATATTTATTGTTTTTTATCGGTCATCCGTAACATTCACATAATCATTTTACTCTATGACCAATCTTTAGCTACGAATGTTGCATTGCATGTTTTTTTAAAACTGTCCCTTATGGAATAAAAGGAGCGTTTATTTTATGCAAATCAAAATTTGAAGTACAAAGTAAATTCATTTTGAACGAAACCACCAGCTTAAAGTTTTGTTTTTAATTATGTCGTAATTGGTTTCTTCTATCATTGTTGTTTTTGGTGCATGCAATTCCCGTCAATGACTAAAAAATCCTTTACTTTTATCAAAAAAAAACAAATACTCATGGATTTTATTTTTGACATCACCATAAAAAACCGAACGCTGTTTAAATCCTTTTTGGAGGATTTTAGCCTAGAGCAATTAAACAAGGTTCCCGAAGGTTTCAACAACAACATATTTTGGAACATCGCACATACCGTCGTGACACAACAATTGCTGGTATATAGTTTGTCTGAACTACCCATGCATGTCTCCAAAGAGCTCGTGTTAAAATACAAGAAAGGCACCAAGACCGAACATATGGCCACGCAAAAAGAAGTAGACGAAATAAAGGATTTGTTGTTTTCTACCATAGAAAAGACAAAGGCAGACTATGCTGCAGGCATCTTCAAAAACTACATCACCTATACGGTGACCACGAAAAGCACGTTGACAAATGTGGAAGAAGCCATCGATTTCAACAATTTCCATGAAGGCATACACCTTGGTTACATCTTGGCGCTTAAAAAATCGCTTTAAACCTTCAAATACTTGTTGGCTACTTCATAGGGAATCGTAAATTCCAAAGGTTCGTTTGACGGTGTATTGAAATTATCGTAAAAAATAATGATCCCATCGTCACTGAAACCCAATGTCTTTGGGAGCTGAAAACCAGCTCCCTTGAAATCCAAGCTCCCATTTTCGTAGGTTGTAAGAAGTTCCTTTTTGTAATATTTTTCCACCAAAGCAGTAAATTCCTTTGTGTTTTCAAACAAATCAACATTCTTCAACTCCTTGCCTGTGGCAATGTCAAAATTGAAGAATCTCATCATCATATTTCCATGAGCCCCTCCTGTGTTTATACTAGAATTCATTGCTATGCATACCATTGTCTCGTTCTTATAAAGTACCTCTCCATCTATGATGGCTTCCCAAATGGGTAAATCCGTTCCTGCCAAAGACATCTCCTCCATTTGCTTTTTGAAGGATTTGTATGAGTCTCTAAAAGAAGCTATGTTTTCCTTTATGGTGGTCTTTGCCGTCTTTGCAGCATCTATGTTTAGCGTGTTGTTGGCAAAATTCTTCAATGTCTTGTTTATTTTGGCAGCTGCATTGCCATTCCCTTCTGCTTTGGGAATGTTGATTTCTACAACGGTTTCATCTTCGACCAAAATGGAAGTTTCAGAAAAATCAAGTACGATTTCATCTTTGCATGAATGCAAGCATATGAAACCAATTAATAGGCTTGCAGTTTTCAATCTTTTAAAAGCGGAATTGTTAAACATAGATTAAAGGCATTGTTTACATTTGAATACAACGAATTAAAAGCTATTTTTGTTGTTATCAAAACTTTTAGGATGAAAATAGGATTACCATCTGTTTGCTTCAAAAACACAAATAAAATAAGATGAAGTTTAATACGAAGACGATACATGGTGGACAAAAGCATGATCCAGCTTATGGAGCCGTAATGCCTCCCATCTATCAAACATCTACATATGCCCAAAGTACACCTGGTGGGCACAAGGGATTTGAATACTCTAGAACCCACAACCCAACACGCCAAGCTTTGGAAAATGCCTTTGCCAGCATTGAAAATGGTGAATTCGGATTGGCTTTTGGCTCAGGATTGGCAGCCATTGATGCTGTGATGAAATTGCTAAAACCAGGGGATGAAGTCATTTCAACCAACGATTTGTACGGTGGTTCCTACCGGTTGTTCACCAAGATATTTCAAGGTTTTGGGATCAAGTTTCATTTTATGGGAATGCAGAATGCATCAAACATAGAATCGTATGTAAACGACAACACGAAATTGATTTGGGTGGAAACGCCAACAAATCCCATGATGAAGATCATAGACATAAAGGCAACGGCTACCATTGCAAAAAAACATGGCGTACTATTGGCCGTAGACAATACATTTGCCACTCCATACTTGCAACAACCTTTGGATTTGGGTGCCGACATAGTCATGCATTCCGCAACGAAGTACATTGGAGGTCATAGTGATTTGGTCATGGGTGCCTTGATGGTAAAAGACAAGGAATTGGCAGATAAGCTATACTTCATCCAAAATGCAAGTGGGGCAGTTTGTGGCCCCCAAGATTCATTTTTGGCATTGAGAGGCATCAAGACATTGCACGTGAGAATGCAACGTCATTGTGAAAATGGCAAAGCAGTTGCCGAGTATTTGGCAACTCACCCAAAAGTAGAAAAGGTATATTGGCCAGGTTTTGAAAACCATCCAAATCATGATATTGCAAAGTCTCAAATGAAGGATTTCGGAGGTATGATTTCTTTTACAACCAAAGGCAACGATTACGAACAGGCCATAAAAATGGTAGAAAGCCTAAAAATATTTACCTTGGCGGAATCTTTGGGTGGCGTGGAATCCCTTTCTGGACACCCCGCAAGCATGACACATGCAAGCATCCCAAAGGAAGATCGCGAAAAAACTGGTGTAGTGGACTCTTTGATTAGATTGAGTGTAGGTATCGAAGATGTCGAAGATTTAATAGCCGATTTGAAGCAAGCCTTGGGTTAAAAACAAATGCAATGGATTGTTCTTTTCATAGTAAAAGAGCAGTTCTCTCTTAATATCATAGTCTCTTTTAAAACTTAAAAATATGAATCGTCAATTTTCTTTAATTACTTTGCTTGCCTGTCTTTTCGCTTTCAACTGCAAAGGTCAAGTTACAGAAACCTCCACTAAAGAATCAATGACAAAACAAACATTGGCCAAAGCGTATTCATTTGATCCCGATTCTCTCTTACACCATATCAAAACATTGTCTTCGGATGCTTTTGAAGGAAGAAGAACTGGAACCAAAGGAGCTAAGAAAGCAAAAAAATACATCATCAATCAGTTCAAATTTCTAGGTGTCGATCCCTTGTTTGACAGCTATGAACAAGATTTCAGTTTCAAAGGCAGAGAAAAAACTTACGAAGGCACCAATGTCCTTGGTCTCGTGAAGGGAAGCGGCAATACAGATGAATACATCATAATAACTGCTCATTATGATCATGAAGGCATTAAAAATGGCAAGATATACAATGGTGCCGATGATGATGCCTCTGGCATAAGCGCCTTGTTTGCATTTGCAGAGCACTTTTCAAAACATCCTCCAAAGCACAACGTCCTTTTGGTGGCTTTCGATGGAGAGGAGTTGGGTTTGAAAGGAGCTTATCATTTTGTTGAGAGCGGCATCTTGCCTGCTGAAAAAATGAAACTGAACCTCAATATGGATATGATTAGTCGTAGCGACGAGAAAAAATTGTTTGTTGTAGGCACAAGATACAACGAGCAATTCATCCCTATCATCGAGGGTTTCAAAAACAAGGAAGCCGTTAATTTGCTAGTTGGTCACGATGGTACGGATGGCAAGGACAATTGGACATTTTCCAGTGATCACGCAGCTTTTCACAAAGCCAAGATTCCGTTTCTATATTTTGGAGTCCCTGATCATGAAGACTATCACAAACCTACAGACGATTTCGAAAATATTCATCCTGAGTTTTACAAAGATACCGTACAAACCATCATCGACATTTTTGAAAAGTTAGACGCAATGCAATTATAATGACAGATTCCAAACTTTATTACAAACAACAATTAGATGGCTATGCCATTGAGGTTGCCAGATTGAAAAAACAACTCACCGGCCTAAGCTTGTTTAGATTGCTGGTTTTCGTAACAACCTGTTTGGTTGTCTATTTCACTTTCGACACTTGGCAAGTCGCTACAATTGTTGGCATCATGGGATTGGCTGGTTTTTTGTATCTATTGTCCAAGTACACTGATTTGAAAGCCGAAAAGGACTTGAACCAAGCTTTGGTAGCCATCAATGAGGAAGAACTAAAGATAGCCTCAGGAGATTTCCATGATCGAGATGATGGTTCCGAGTTTCTGGATCCATCCCATTTCTATAGCTTGGACATCGATTTGTTTGGGAGGGGTTCCTTCTTTCAATTCACGAATAGATCCGTTACAAAAGAAGGCACAAAACTATTTGCGAATACGCTTACTGCCAACGATACCAGTGCAATCATAGATCGTCAAGAAACCATAAGGGAATTGGCCTCCAAACCAAAATGGAGACAACATTTTTCGGCCATAGCTTCTTTGATTGCAATAGAAACACCTGCAATGCACATTACGCAATGGCTAAGCACCTACAAGTCCTTCTTGCCAGCAACCTTCAAATGGTTGCCCTTGGCTTTCAGCATTGGTTCCGTGGTTGTATTCACGCTGATGCTCTTTAGCTTCGTTAGTCCATTGGTGTTAGTTTACTGGATGCTTCTAGGTTTGGGCATTACTGGAAGATATGTAAAGAAAACCAATGCCTTGTCTGTAAAGACCAGCAAGATAAAAGATACGTTTCGTCAATATTCCAAATTATTGAATCAAATAGAAAATGAAACGTTTACTGCCAAGTTGCTTCTGAAAAAACAGAAGCAAATACAATCGGAAAACAAAAAGGCATCTGCCATCTTCAGTGAATTCTCCAAATACATAGATGCCCTGGACAACAGAAACAACATCATTTCCGCCATATTCGGCAATGGCTTCTTTCTTTGGGATGTAAAGCAGACCTACAAGATAGAACAGTGGATAGCGTCCCATAGCAATACGGTAACCCACTGGTTTGAGGTCGTTTCCTTCTTTGATGCCTATAACTCCCTGGGAAACTATGCCTTTAACCATTCTCAATTCGTCTTCCCAGAAATAAGCGCTGACAAAGCTGTCATAAAAGCCACCGATCTAGGTCACCCTTTGCTTGATTCCAACAAGCGCGTGGATAGCAACCTCCAAATAAACAATCAGGAATTCTTTATCGTAACTGGTGCAAACATGGCAGGAAAGAGTACGTTCTTGAGAACCGTGTCCTTGCATATCGTCATGGCCAATGTCGGCCTGCCCATTTGTGCAAAAGCCAGTACCTATTCCCCTGTAAAGTTGATTACGAGCATGCGTACCAACGATTCCCTTACAGATGACAGTTCGTATTTCTTTTCGGAACTGACACGCTTGAAATTCATTGTGGACACCATACAGGAAGAGCCTTATTTCATTATTCTCGATGAGATATTAAAAGGTACGAACAGCACGGACAAAGCCATCGGTTCCCGTAAGTTCGTTGAAAAACTGGTAGCTTCCAATGCTACGGGAATCATTGCCACACACGATTTGAGCCTTTGTGAGATAGAACAAGAATTGAGTGATGTCAAAAACTACTATTTCGATGCTGAAATAATAAACGACGAATTGCATTTCGACTATACCTTGAAGCAAGGGGTTTGTCAGAACATGAATGCCAGTTTCTTGCTCAAGAAGATGGAGATTGTTTAGTCTTTTCTAATTCGCAGGAATATCCAAAGCATCATTCAAAATCCACTTTTCGATTAGTTTTTCATTTGTCGTTACTTCTGCAAACACATATATGTTGGAGCCGAAACAAGGTGACGTCTCTGCCAACTCAATGACTACTTTATCGTCACAATAACTGGAGTGTAGAAAATACAATTCTTCATCTTGTATCAAGACGTATCCTACGTGGTTGTCCAAACCCACAAAATAGATACCGTCTGCATACGTTTTATTCAATCTCTGCTTCAATACATCAAAATCTACATTGCCGTATGTTTTAATTTCGGACTCAGACTGCAATGCCTTGGCAATGTTCAACCCTGCCTGCTGTGCCATCTTATAGCGATTTACATTGAAATCCATATGCTTCAAAGTCGTAGACACGAAATAACCGCAAGCAACTTCACCTTTGTCTGGTTCGTCGGTATGTCCATTGAAATCCCACGGCCTTCCGTACCAATGTGGCACGATCTCGTCAATTAATTTTGTATGCAAGTACTTGGAGGCACTATCTATCGCCTTGCCTGCATTATCTCGATAGGCATTTCTAAAATATGCCCTATCTGAACGAATGGTGCTTCTTATTGCTTGATAGTTTCCTTTGGGTTTGAAGTTTATATTTATTTTCAAACTGTCCAAGCCAGCTTGTTTTTCCTTGTCATACCTTTCCGCAATGTCATCCAAAGGCATTTCGGCTTGTGGCATTGTTTTCTTTTCGGGCATTTTACATCCCAACACTAACAGCAAAACTCCTATGAATACGATTATTTTAATGGTGACATTAATTGATTGACACCTTTATAACTCTACAAAGGTCAACTTATTTTGTCATCGCCTTTCTTTCTCAATCTTCTCCAACATAGCTTGAGCATTTTCATCTTCTGGTTTCAACTCCAATACCTTATTGTAATGCTTTGATGCCTTATCATAATCTTCATCAACCAAATATGCCTCTCCTAGGCTATCATAGACATTGTATTTGTATGGAAATATCTTTGTGTTCATATTGAAGACATACAGGGCCTTATCCATTTGATTGCTTCTCAAATATACATATCCCAAGGTGTTGAGTTCCCTGCTTCCTTTTGTGAATTCCGAAAGTTTTGGCACCAATTCCATCTCCATCTTGTTCAACTCCTCCATCGTTTTGCTTTGGAACAAGTAATGCAGGTAATTTGCTGCCATGTAATTTGGTGTATACTTGTTGTCGCCTACTATCTTCAACATATCTCTTTCCAAGGTTTCCTTTGGGGACTCCACAATCCTGTTCACCTCTTTACCATCCTTATAGAATACGAAGGTTGGAACACGATGAATGTTCAATCCCTCTTCCTCTCCCGTCGGGCTTTTCTTGTAGGCCTCTTCCGTTTTATCCAATGCTATGACCTGTAGTTGTGATTTTGGGAAGTCCGCTGCTTCCAACACATTGTAAAAACGTGGAACCTCACGTTTGCTATCTCCACACCAAGTCCCTAGGAAAACCTTTATCTCATAGCCTCTCAATGAATCTCTTAGTTTGTCTATGATTTTATCGTTTGTTAGATAAGCCTCGTAGTTTTTATTGAACCAACTGGCATAGTTTTCCTTTTTCAAACCCTCTTTGTCGATCACACCCAAAAGCTTTGCCTTACCTTTGGCGTCTATCACCTCCTTGTTGAGGGTTTGGGAAAACCCAAAGCTGACACAAAAAAATACTGATAAAAAAATAACTGCTCGTTTCATAAATGGATGAATTTGATTGTTGATGCATCCAAAACTACGACGATCTCAACCCGATTGCCAATTAGATCAACCAATGGCAACAATGAATTTACATATGCATCTTTTTATTATACGAACGGTATATGTCCCAATTTTTAATTTAGTCTGTTTGTAGTTTAGTTGCTTTATCGTCTTAGAAATCTCAAATAATTATTCAACAGGGATTCTATTTGAATGGACGCTACCGAGTTTGCCGAATGTACCTTGAATTTCAAATCCTTCAAATCCAAATTGCTTTCATAGACCAACCATTTTGCCGCATCATATCCTTCCAGCAACAAAACATCATTGTCGTCTACACCTAGATCATTGTCAAAACTGATAAAGGAAGGCAATCCGTTTTCTTGAATGTAGGCAACAAATGCATCATATGTCCTTACGATCACAAAGTCGTCATTGGTCATATTTGGATAAACCATTGTGACATCCCTGACATCATCCAAGAATAGCCTATAGTTTTCTGGAGTTCCTTTCATCATATACGTTTTTCACATTAAAGCAAGAGATGGGAATATACATAATTAGTCGCCCCTTAAAATCACGTTAAGTATTGATTTTACTATAAATCAAGG
>JAHDHI010000103.1 GCA_020631395.1 Bizionia sp. | reverse complement strand
GTAACATGAGCAATGGCATCACCACGATACAAAGTATGTATGCCCCAGAATTCAGCAGTCACAGCCAAGGCATTAGGGTCAACATCAAATAATTAAAAAAATGAAAGCCTCTAAATTTTGAGGCTTTCATTTTTAATAGAAGTATTTACTATAGACAATTAATCGTTAACTATTGCCTAATCTAGGTTTTTGAATCAAAATTCCCTTAAGTATTCTTGCAACTGAGAAGGAGTTTTTCCTGTATGCTTTTTTATGAATATGCTAAAATTAGATGGACTATCAAAGTTATACTTATAAGCAATTTCCTTATAACTCAGTTTTTTAAAAAACAAATCCCTATTAATAGCTTGTAACAAAATACCATGAACATATTTTAAAGGTGTGGTATTGAATTGTTTTTTTATAAGCAAACCTAGTTTCTTACTCGAAATGTTCAGGCTTTTGGAATATTCATTAATCGACATCGCGTTTAAATTCAACTCAACAAGTTCCACGAATTTAAAAACAAGCATATTATTCACATATCTGTTAGTATTCCTGAAGTCCTCCGATGATTCTTCCAGAGAATATAATAAATTGGACAACAGATGAACAGCTTTTTGTTTGAAGAAATATGACTTCTCTACTTGCAAAAGCTTCATGGAATGTATCAAACCGATAAACTCTTTAGCCATATCCTCATTTTTCTCAAATAAAACTTCGGAGCTCAACATTGGATTTAAAAGTGACAACCCATTTAAAAACACGTCAGATGATATCATTGTCTCTGTAAACTGAATGAGTATCCCATCGGCCTTTGCGTCTCTTTTAACCAAATGCATTTGTCGAGGTTTGACCAAATAACAACTATAATCTAAAATTGGAATTCTATTAAAATCTATTTGCTGATAACCACCTCCTTTCTCAAACACTAAAATCTCATAGTAACCATGTCTATGAATTTCATTAAAATCATAAGGATTTATATGAGATATAGACTCTATGTTTATTTTATAGTCAGACACTAAATCATAAGCCGGAATATTTTTGCATTTTTTCATAATCTCAAAAAAAACCTAAATTCATAAGCTATTTACATTTTTTTATAACATAGAAAAGTGAATTTACTAATATTTTTGTTAAAACAACTTCCATTAAAATAATATAGCATGAAAAAAGATAGGCGAAATTTCTTAAAAAACACAGCTTTAACTGCCTTGGCGATTGGGGCATCTCCAATTTTAGCAAAAACCAACACAAGAATTGATACAACAAAAAAAGACACAGAAAACAACTGCAACGCATTAACTGAAGATTACTATGGAGAGGGTCCCTTTTATACTGCTAATGCTCCAATAGTTAACAATGGTCAAATCGCTCCAAATGGAGAGCTGGGAACCAGACTAATCATCACTGGAATCGTAAAGACTTTGGATTGTGAAGAAATAATTCCCGATACAGAACTAGATGTTTGGCAAGCCAATGATGCAGCTGAATATGACAACTCTGGATTTCATTTAAGAGGAAAAGTCCTTTCGAATAGTGCAGGGTTCTATAGTTTTGAAACCATATTGCCTGGAAAATATCTCAACGGTAGCCAATATAGACCTCGCCACATTCACTTGAAGATAACACCACCAGGGTATCCCACATTAACGACGCAGCTCTACTTTGAAGGTGATACGAGTATACCCACTGACGCCGCCGCTTCCATTGATTCTGGTGAATTCGATGCAACACATCGAACCATCCCCCTAGAAAACAACGGTGGTGTCTTGGAGGGGACTTGGGACATTTCGATAGATGGAGATGGTACTCTTGGAACTAATAACCTCCATCTGACCAATGGTATTATATATGATGTAAGCCCAAATCCTTTTTCAGATGAGTTACACATCAATTATGGTGTTTATAAGCCATCTAACATTAAAATTGAAATATATGATATGTTAGGCCAATTAGTTGCCCGCATTGGAGAGAAACAACTTAATCCCGAAAAATATACAGTTATTTGGAAACCTCAAACGAGTTTACCTTCCGGCACATATTTCTGTGTCTTAAAAATTAACGCTCTTCAGGTTCACTATAAAAAAATCATAAAGAAATGACCACGTCATTTAGATAGATCATTCGCTTTGTTTGTTTTTTTAAACACCACTTTATAATTTTCTGATTTTTAAGTGCTCCCATATATCGTGGTGTTTTTAAATTCAACTTATTCTTTAGTTGAATTTCTAGGGATAGATAGCTGTTAACACAAAGCCAACAATCCCTTTCTCATGTAAAATATTTCTTTTACTATTTTTTATGTTAAAACTGAATTCGTACTCCTAAAGTTTTCAAATGACATATATGCTGTCTCAACGCGAATACTAGAAGATACTTGAGGTATTATAAAAACAAAAGTTGCTTTCCACAAATTTCTTTTTCGACTATCTACCCAAAGGCGTCTATGTCTTCGAGTATGACTTAAGGGTGAACAATGCCGGTAACATGAGCAATGGCATCACCACGATACAAAGTATGTATGCCCCAGAATTCAGCAGTCACAGCCAAGGCATTAGGGTCAACATCAAATAATTAAAAAAATGAAAGCCTCTAAATTTTGAGGCTTTCATTTTTCATATGTTGTATTTATACATTTCCAATTTAAAACAACCGTAATAAAAACGCTTGTTTTTTAGTCATATCATTTAATGAAATGATTTAGATCTCATTACATTAAGAATGACTCTTATTCTTTAACTATTTTGAATATTGCCAAATTATTTTGTTCATTTACAACTTTAACAATGTAAACCCCCGAAGATATGGCACTAATATCCATTGTAGATTCCGTACTTGCATGACTTATACTCGCTTTTTTAACGATAGCACCCAACATATTGTACATGAGCACATCATATTTACCCGTAGCTTTTTGTTCCAAGTTAATATTTAAAACGTCATTGGCGGGATTGGGAGAAATTACAATCCCCGAAAGGAAAGTGTTGTCATCTACTCCCAAAGACGCATCGCACCCAAGCTCCCTTACCTCCCAATCGTAAAAGAAGTAATAATAAGATCCACAGGTAGGTTCATCATAAGTATTGCAGGTAATGTCTATTAAATCATCTACGATTGGAAACGTTATTCCTGTTCCTTTGTCTCTATACAACCCATTGCCCACACTTGTTGCTTTTATCACATAATCAGATCCAACTGGAATGGCATCCCAATTTAAAGTAACACGCTGCTCACCGTCTGTCAAGTTTACCGTCAATGTTTCCAAAACGCTTCCTGCACTGTCTTCCAATGCAAATGTTCGGTTTCCTGCACCATCTGCATAGACTTTTACGGAAATTAAGTCCAATTCCTCCTTTACTGTAAATATCAATCCCTGTGGCGTTGCATAAAAACCACCTTCTGCCGAAACATTGTTATTTTCAAGGCCTACACTTACAGGTGCATACTCTTCCCCTTCCAATACGGAAATATAATCAACCTTAGTTTCCGTGTTGTTTCCATATTGATTTGTGGCTGTCAACGTTACGGTATAATTTCCTATGGAAGCGTAGGTATGTGTTGGGTTTTCATCCGTAGACAGAGGAGACCCGTCTCCAAAATCCCAAGACCAACTCGTTGGGGAAAACGCAGATTGATCCGTAAAGGTCACGGTCAACGATCCACACCCTGTCGTTTCATCTGAAGAAAAAGAAGCAACTGGAGCACTCATATTGTTAAACGGCACTACTCCTGAAATAAAATACTGCCCCAATGATGCGTAATCGGAATAGCCGCTGCTTACTGGATCTCCAAATCCAACACCATCTATTTCAACATAATAGACTCCAGCAGTAACGGTTTGCTCTATAATTGCTCCCATGCTATCATCTGGATTCGACACAAAAACCTCATTGCCGGACGCATTTAGCAATCTGGCTTGAATGTCCAAATTTGGTGACTGCAAATATGCATCGGCAGGACGAAAATTCAATTCGAGGTCACCGTCTATGAGCTCCAATTTAAAATAGTCTTTGTCATTTCTCGTTTCAATGATACCAAAGTTGTCGTCTTCGGAAACTGTTCCCGTACTCTCATCAAAAACGAGGTTGCTACTACTTCCCATATTATTCCCATGATCGTCAACTCGATATGGGGTATTGTACTGGTCAATGATGTTAAGATCGTCTTGTGTATTGTTCGCACCTTGATACTCTCCTTTGCTCCATTGGGCAATGACCCTGTTGCATCTCCCCATGATTACATTGAAATCACCATGTCCCAACCAATACTCTTCTTGGGAATCACCGTCATGATAAAGCCCCAAGGTATGACCTACCTCATGAGAACCAACATTTCCTCCAAGCCAAACACTATTTATGATACCTGTGGTATTTACCCAACAAGGATCGTTGCTTCCATTGTTGTACGTATTGAAGGACGCAACACCTCCACCACTGGGATAGGTTTCATTGAAAATGACCATTTGTCGCATATTCACATTGGCATTTTCATATACACTACGTACTGTCGTCACATTTATTTGAAACGGGGCAAAGTCTTCTGCCATTATGTACCATACCTTTTCAATTTCTGTATCATTGTAGTCGGAAGCAGTGGCATTGATTGTTCCCCATGTTCCACCAGACACATTTTCGCCATCAAAATCTATGTATATCACACCTTCGGCGCCAGGGAAACTTTCCAATTGAGGGATGAGCCTATTCGTAGATGTACTGGCTTCCCCTTCCTTTCTGTCGGATTCCTCCGTGGAAGCTGTTAGCCACCCATCCATAATACATACTTGCTTGTTGATGTCTACTTCTTCAATGTACACTTCCTTGTCTGCATTCGTGTAAAGTAGGTAAGCAACTTTATTTTCATAATCCAGCAATCTTCCATTCAAGTCATTGTCATCTCCGCCAAGAAAAAAAGTAGCATTTTCCAGACCTTCTACCGTACCGAACATATAATATTTATAATTTGTGGATGTGTCCGATCTTACATCTATGACAAATGACATTTCATTCGAAACTGTCATACCATATTGGTATTCTGCTTCAGCTTTTGGATTTGCTTCAACAATTGATTTTACAATGGTCTGCAATTCTCCTAATTTTTGAGGTTTCATGTATTCTTGAGAAGAAGCAAATAAACTAAAGAATAACAATGCGAGAATGCATACTTTGGAGTTTAGAGTTTTCAATGCTCTAAGCTTGTTCGAGGGGCCATTCAACAATGAGGGAGTTTTTTTCATTTTTATCTATGTTTTAATTAATTAAACAATTGTAAGTATCAGAAATATAGGCAAATGCCTTTGAAAACAAAATATAATCGGGTCAAGTAAACTTAATCGGGTTAAAATACCGTCTGTAGAACATTTCATCAAAAAAACACTCAAATCACATGAATAATATCCCTTATTCTCAAAACAGAATAAATACATCCTTTTAAACTAATTTGGAAAAGATTCTATATATGGGTTTTTCATAAATATGAGCATCAATTGTTAATTTAGAAACATCGATACGTATGACATTTACGTAATTTTCATATTTTTAGATTTTATTAACAAGTTTACTATGACTTTTTTTCCAAAAGGTCGTTAATAGTTCTTCTGTTAAATCAAAGTAAAATGAGACCGTTGCCCACAAACTAAAAAAACTCGAACTAATCGACTATCAGCAATTTAAATGAAGAAAAAAAATCTATTTGTTTACACGATCAATAGAATGAGAAGTGCTACCGCCTATGAAATTTATAAAGATGACAAGCGATTCGAAGTGAATTCCGCTGGCACCGATAAAATGGCTGCGAAAATAATTTCACGGGAATTAATTGAGTGGGCGGACTCTGTGGTTGTGATGGAAAAACATCATCGAAATTCTATCAGAAATAAATTTCTTGACCTTTATAAATCTAAACGGATTGTTTGCCTTTATATCCCTGATGAATATGATTATATGGACAAGAACTTGATTGGTTTAATTCGAGTAAAATTCGAAGAGGTAATGCGAAAAGGTTTAGCTTAAAATTACTTGCGCGAACTCCAGTAGCTCTTGCACAAGCCAACAATTAGTAAAGAACCTACTTTATCCAAACTGTTCAAGAAGGCTTTCATTCTATTTCCATAGATTGAAACCATATGCTCAATGCCTCAGATGAAAGAACATACTTAGTAAAAGTCTTCTTCATCATAAAAAAAGGTAAACTAACCGGTTCACAACTGTTCTGTTCTAGTGGCGTTATGGGCAGTTTCCTAGTTGGAGTTGCCGGTAAGGAATGAAAACAGATTTGTAGGACTACCTATTTTTAATTGGTAAAATATTTGCTACTTTTAGCTAAGCCATAAA
The DNA here is from genome assembly GCA_020631395.1 of Bizionia sp. GTDB lineage: Bacteria > Bacteroidota > Bacteroidia > Flavobacteriales > Flavobacteriaceae > JAHDHI01. The sequence continues at coordinate 4,411 of JAHDHI010000103.1, read as the reverse complement.
AATAAACTTTGGTTTCAATGGTTTTCAGTAAACCTTGTTTACCTACACTCAATAGGTTTGCTCATAGTATTTTAGATGCTTTTAAACGATTTTACTCATAAAGAAATAAGCCTATTTGTGCTTATATTAGTTGAGCGCAAACCAACAAAAAGGAAACTATGAACAAAATGAAATTAATTTGCCTAAATATTGCAACCCTATTGGTTCTCCTTTCTTGTTCCGACAACCCCAAGAAAGATATAGAGAGCCAAGAATCCAATTATTATTCTCAGGGAATCCACAATAGAACTGCGGCAGAATGGGAACCTGCTTTGGGCACATTGATCGTTTGGCCATTGAGTATTCCACATCAATTGGCCATAGAACTCGCCAATGACAACCATCTATTCACAATGGTGGAAAATGAAGACTCCCAGAGAGAAGCCGAAAAATGGTTTAATGAATGGCATATAGATCCAGACAATGTAACCTTCATCTTTGCAAAGCAAGGAGTTGATGCTTGGTGGACAAGGGATTGGGGGCCAAGTGCAGTTTTTAGTAGCAAAAACAAATACATGCTAGCAGACGGAAAATACATCTACGCTACCCCATTAACAGATATGGCCTGTAACGACTCATTGCAATTTCTCTATTTTGACGAAAACAATAAAATGGAGCTGACTCAAATTGATGATGACGCAACTATTCCACTTGCCAAACAATTAAGTTTTGAGATTATGGATTTACCCTTCAACAATACTGGGGGTAATGTTTTGACTGATGGATTAGGAACGGCCTTCTCTACCTGTGTCATCCTTGCTGAAAATAGGTATCACGGAATTGAAACTAAAAAGTTTCTTCAACTAAATGATTCACTATTGGGTTTCCAACGGTATAACATCATTTCCAATTTTGAAAATAGAGGAATTCAACATATTGATTGCTTGCTAAAACTTATTGACGAAGAAACCATTTTAGTGGCAGAGCCACCAAGTGATCACGAACTATTCAGCGTCTATGACGAAATTATAACCAAAGAACTTTCGATGTTGAAGACGCCCTACAATAGATCATATAAAATATTAAGAATCAAGACCGCAAGATATAAAGATGAGCGTTTAGCTGCGTACACCAATTCTCTTATTTTAAACAAAACTGTGTATGTTCCACTTTTTGACATTCCTCAAGATTCAATCGCATTGAAAACTTGGGAAGATGCAATGCCTGGCTACAAGATTAAAGGGTTTAAATTCGCCTTGGACGATAAGCCTTTCGTCACAGAGGAATTAAGAGAGCATTACCAAACTTATGGTTGGAACGCTGGAGATGCCTTACATTGCAGAACTAGAGCCATATGGAATCCTGAAATGCTTTTTATGAGTGTAAATAAAATTAAAGCTGAAGTCGATTCAAATCAAAACTACAAAGTACATGTAACAATAATAGACTATAGCAAGAAAGGTCTTGTCGAGAATAAATGTGAACTCTTTTGGAGAGTATCGGGAGATACCAAGTGGAAAACCATTGCGCTTTCACCTTCCGAAAATGAAAATCATTTTTTTGCCGAAATACCAAATCACAATTCTGGAACTACCATTGAATATTATATTTCAGCCGTTTCAAATTCGGGGGAAAAAGAAACTCGACCAATAACAGCACCGATTGCAACTTATGAATTTCAAACTGTCAAGAAATTGTAGACAATCCAGATTTAGGAGAAAGCCAACTTTATCTAAGCTCATCTAAGAAGGTTTTCATTGTATTTCAATAGGTCGAAGTTTCATTTTAATGACCTTATTTGGAAGAATAGGCTTCAATAAGACTCGTCTTTCATCATTTTCGCAAAAAGCGAACTAACCGACTCCCTTATTTTACTGGATATGTTAGTGGCATTATGTGTAATTCCCCTGTTGGAGTTGCACATATAAGGTTTAAAAACAAATAGGGTTACGTATTCTTAATTGGTAAAACATTTACTACTTTTGACTGTCCCGTAAAGACAAAATTGTTTTTTATGGTTTTCGCCAAATGATAGTTGCACATATGAGGAAATAGGTGCAACGTACTTATATGATAATTATATGCAAGTCAGAAAAAAATATTCAATGAATAACACATTGATCTTTTCCATTGGAATATTAGGAGTTATGTTATTTGCCACTACTTCGGTTGTTGGTGGGCTCTTAATCGAAAATTACAACATGACGAGTCAATACATTAGCGAAACTTTTGCTATAGATGCTGAATACGGATTAATGTTAAGAATTTTTGGACATATTCCTAGTGGAATTTTATTTGCACTATTCGGTTTTCTTGGATATAGGCATTTTCCACCTTCTAATTTAACTAAAATTGGTTTTTATGGTATTGGATTGTTTTATGGTATCGGAACGATAATGGTTGCTATTTTCCCTTGTGATAGCGGTTGTAACAAGGAATTAATTGACCCGAGCATATCTCAAGTGATTCATAATCTAATGGCTTTATTGATATATACCTTTATGCCTATTAGTATTATTATAATTGGTATTGGACTGAAAAAATCATCTAATTACAGAAGACTTTCAATAACAGCTTTAATTCTAGGGGTAATGAGCATTCTATTTGTCTACTTGTTAATTTCTGACCCAAAATCAGATTTTTTAGGCCTTTACCAACGGATTATAGAGTTGTTGTTTATAGTTTGGATAATAACTTGCGCTTTCAAAATAAAAAATACCAGCAGCTAACAAAGTAGCTGTTGCAACAAGCCTACAATTAGAAACAAAACAATTTTACACCAAGTTCCTTTTAGAAGGTTTTCATTGTATTTCAAAAGGTCTCCTCATTTTCAACGGTCTCGAATTGAACATCTTTCTATGGACAGGTTAATTGCTGATCAAACTCGACAAATGATTTGATCCATATTATCAAGTACTCCATAAATCTAGTGTAAAAACAAAGTAATAGTCTCACTCTTCAAACATATGGGTTAATTTTCTATAGTTACTCATCTTAAAAGAATTATAGGCAAACAAAAAAAATGGCAGAGCCTTTAAAACAAAATCACCTTCTTTGACGATAATTTTTCAATAAGAGATAAAGACAAAAGTCACTACATTCCTTGAATAAAGGATGTCGACTAAAAACACAAATGAGTTTACAATACTAAATCCATAAATGATTCTTATTTGAAGAAAGAATGACCTAGACATTAGAATGTTCCTTCTGTTTTTTACGATTGGTCTTCTATGCGTTTATACAAAGTCCTTTTAGAAGAAGCACGGTACCTTAAACTAAAACTGGGCACTTGTGAAACCACAAGTACCCAGTTGTTTTTTTAAATTTAATTATCAACTATGACAAGCCTACCTGGAAAGAATCCTTTTTGTGATTATTTCACTTCCAGTATTGACTTTCATAAAATAAAAGCCTGAAGGAAGATTATTCACATCCAATCGGATTCGATTGATACCAGATTTCACCTTTTTATCATTAGATGAGAAGACCAATCGACCTTTCACATCGAATATTTGAATATTCAATGGAGCAGTGTATCCAATTTTGACATCCAAATTCAGTGAATTTTCAAATGGAATTGGATAAGCTTTGACCGTTGTTTCATTTTCATATGATGAATTCAATTCTTCATTCGACAAAAATTGAGGTTCAACCTCTTTTCCATCATAACCATCAGTATCCATAGGGATTAAATCGCAGGTCTCCGCATGAATTGAAATCCATATGTCACCACTACAACTAGCAGCATCATCACATCCAGACAATACATCCATCAGCTCTGTTCCATTCCCTACAGTTGCAGAACAACCAAACTGACCTGGAGCCATAACACATTTGTTCTTCTTGATAGGAAGTGGTTTATCACAACTTGTATGTATATGCCATTTGTAAATGAAGTGTTCTCCATCAACCATCTCAATATCTACAACTGGTGTACCTCCGTTGTATGAAACGTAGACTTTACCAACGAGGTCTCCTGTACTTCCATTTCCATGACATTCATTTGGAGCTCCTTCGAGAAGATCAAACTCATATGGTGTATCACTTGGGCTTATTTGAGTAGTCCACCCCCAATTATTTCCTGTACAACCAAATGAATTGTTACAACTGCTCAAACCATCTACAGATCTGGCCCAAGAAGTTCCACATTCTATATCTATGGTATAAGAGCAAGTACTAGAACAATCATATTCATTCGTAACTGTCACGCTGTAAACCCCTTCTTCAATTGCCAAATAAGTGGCGTTCGTTGCTCCAGGTATGTCTACTCCATTCAGTGCCCACTGGAATGTATCACCAGTAGAGGTACTAGCGTCCAAAAGGATGCTGGTTCCTTGATCGACTGCTACAATAAAACATTCTGGGCTTGGGTAAACCGTGAAGTCCGTGCTCGCCTCGGCAGTACAGCCGTTGGCATCCGTCACCACCACTG
>JAHDHI010000022.1 GCA_020631395.1 Bizionia sp. | reverse complement strand
TTTCATACAATTTACAACTATTTTATCAATTATGAGTGTTTACGGATATTCAATTGCCTTTTTATTTAGATTGCAAATCTAGCTAAATATAACTTACAATTACTTTAGAAATGAGTAAAAAGTACTTTTTATTGAGCAAACGGTACTTTTTACAACTTAATTGAACGCATCAAATTCAACATATAAAAAAACCAGCTGTTTAAGCTGGTTTCTTCATTTATTTGGATGCAAACAATTTTACATCTTGCTCACTGACTTCCGTCCCTCCAAGAATTATCAAACGCTCTATCACATTCCGCAATTCTCTAATGTTACCAGTCCAATCGTATTCTTGCAATAGCTTTATGGCTTTTTCCGAAAACCCTTTTTGAGCAGTTCCTTGCTCTCCCGTTATCTTTTTTGCAAAGTGTTTTACCAGCAATGGGATGTCTTCCCTTCTATCGTTGAGTGCCGGTACCTTTACCAAAATGACGGCTAGCCTGTGATATAGATCTTCTCGGAACTTACCGTCTGCTATTTCCTTTTTCAAATCCTTGTTTGTTGCTGCAACCACGCGTACGTCTACCTTGATGTCTTTGTCGCTACCTACACGTTGAATGCGACTTTCTTGCAATGCGCGTAGGACTTTTGCTTGTGCGGATAAACTCATGTCTCCTATTTCATCCAAAAAAATCGTTCCGCCATTTGCTGCTTCAAATTTACCGGCCCTGTCTTTTGCTGCACTTGTAAATGCACCCTTCACGTGGCCAAACAATTCACTTTCTATTAGCTCGCTAGGTATCGCTGCACAATTCACCTCTATCATGGTTCCTTTGGATCTGGCACTTTTTTCATGCAACCAGTGTGCAACAAGTTCCTTTCCTGTTCCATTAGGCCCAGTAATCAACACACGTGCATCTGTTGGTGCTACTTTGTCTATGATCTCCTTTATTTGGGTAATGGCTTTGCTTTCCCCAATCATTTCATATTTCTTGCTTACTTTTTTCTTCAGTATCTTGTTTTCTACCACCAGTTCTTTTCTATCCAAGGCATTGCGAACCGTATTTAACAGCCTATTCAAGTCTGGCGGTTTCGAAATATAATCGAAAGCCCCCAATCTCATGGTATTTACTGCTGTATCCAAATCTCCATGACCAGAAATCATGACTATGGGCGTCTCTGGTTTTATCTTTTTCACGGCTTCCAATACTTCGACTCCGTCCATTTTTGGCATTTTGATGTCACAAAGGACTAAATCGAAATCTTCTTTTTTTATTTTCTCCATACCAGCCAAACCGTCTTCTGCTTGATCTACCTCATATTTATCGTTTTCTTCAGACAATATCTTAACCAATACTCGTCTAATTGCTGCTTCGTCTTCTATTACTAATATTTTTGGCATTATATTTTGAATTTAATTCCTGTTCTTAAGTAAAATGCGTTTACATCGTCTAAGTTAAATAATTTATCGCGATTATCATCTCTCAACGTATTGCTTAACCGCAACGTATATCCTGTATATGCGTATGCCACCAGATGCTTTGTAAAAGCATGTTCATACCCGACTCCTCCAACTATCGCAGACAAGGATATGTGCTTCGCTTCTTCTCCATCTACCAACAACCTATGTTGAATGTGTGCATAATAGCCATCAATGGAAAAGAAGGCTTGCACACTATTCTTCTCGTTGATGTAATGTTTTAAATTTATTTTCGGTATCCCCAAATTAAACGACCAATGTTCATTAACACGTCTAAAATAGCTAACAAAGGGCAACGGAAATGGCAAACCGGTCGTGCTATTGTAGGTTAATCCCAAAATCAATCTATATGGTCGTTTCGACGTTTCATCTTTTCTTCTATCGTTAATTGCAAAAACCCCGCCATTCAAAAACACATCATCCATGCCAAAACGGCCTGTTAAGGTAGACGCCACCCTTGGAGAGAATTTTAACCCCAATCTCCAATGTTCATTTGTTTTGAAGGTATAGGCCAAATTGACATCTGCAATGTGAATGCGTTGCAAGTCCCTTTTATTGAAAGGATAGTTGTCTTCCAATTCCAAGATGATCTGATTGTATTCTGCACCAACGATGAAATAGCAATCTTCCGACGTCTCTATGGGTAGGTTGAAACTCCCTCTAAATCTGTTGTATTCGTCTTCCGAGTCACTTTTGGGTATGAATGAATATTCCAATCGTGCCAAATCGCTTAATTGAGCTTCTGCATGTAGCATTGAAAAGCATACAATTATTGAAGCGGCAACCTTAAAAAACCCGTTGGCGACATTTATCATAAAGTCTTTTCTATTTTTGAAACAATGTGAACATCTCGCTGTGGAAATGGAATACTTATATCGTTTTCTCTAAATAGTCTATCTATTTCGAAACGTAAATCACTTTTGGGGATAGACCCCATAAAACTATCATTCAACGTAAATACAAGCCTAAATTCCAATGCACTGTCTCCAAAATTGGTGAACAAAACCAACGGTTCTGGATATTCCAATATGGATTCATGACTATTCGCTGCTTCCAAAAGTAGTTTTTTCACCAATTGGACATCACTTCCATATGCCACCCCAACAACTACGTTTTCTCTTGTTATGGCTCCATTTTGAGTCCAATTGTACAAGCTATTCGTAAGGTACAAATGATTGGGTATAACAAGTACTTTATTGTCTATGGTAACGGCTCTGGTCGTTCGCAACTTAATCTCTTCAACACGTCCTACCTTGCCTTCCAGTTCGATTATGTCCCCAACATGCACGGATTGATCTATCAATATGAAAACACCGGATATTATATCTTGAAAAAAGGTTTGCAAGGCTAATCCTATACCAATCAACAATGCTGCCGAAGCGGCAAAAAGGGCATTGAGATTCACACCTATAGAGTTTAATATCCCCAAAATCGCCACAACGTAGACAAACCATTTGAAATAGGAATATATGGAAGTAAATTTATCCTTGTCGTCTTTGGGTAGTCTTTTAGATACGGCACCATATATAAGTTTCAAAATAAAATAAATGACGACAAGAACAGCTATGGCTATCATGACATCGAGAATGTTGAATTTCACATGTCCATAATTGAATTCTTGCATTAAAAACGCTTTTATTTCTTTCATCTGTTCATATTTATTGTTTTTATCGGTCATCTGTAACATTCATACAATCATTTCTCCGTGTATCTAACTTTTTAGTCATGAATGTTTCATCTTCTAATACTTTATCCATTTTATAAGTTCTTTGTAACTTGTTTTCTTCCCATACATCAAAATCCCGACTCTATAGATCTTTGCTGCAAACCAAACTGTAAACATGAAGGTCCCAATCAATATCATCAATGACAATACTTGTTGCCAAATTGGTACTCCAAAAGGAATGCGCATCAACATTACCACTGGAGATGTCAATGGTATGAACGAGAAAATGGTGGATACCGTTCCGTGTGGATCTTCTATGACGGTGAAGCCTCCTACATAGACGGCCAAGATCAAAGGCATGATTATTGGCAACATGAACTGCTGCGTATCGGTCTCGTTATCTACCGCTGCGCCAATTGCCGCATATAACGAACTATAAAGCAGGTAACCGCTTAAAAAAAACAGCACAAAAGCGATGACTAGGTTTAACAACGGTAGGCTTCGTACTGCGAAAAATATGCTCTGCAACAAATCTCCTGAGCCTTGACTTTCTACTGCTTGCTGCAATACCTGCTGTTGCGGTGTTTGCATTTGAGATAGGTCTATGCCCAAGACTAAAGGTAGAACCACCATCAATATGCTACCGAGAACTATCCAAATCACAAATTGCGTCACGCCCGCCAATGAGGTTCCTATTATTTTCCCCAACATCAATTGTACCGGTTTTACAGATGAAATGATAATTTCGACAATTCGGCTCGTCTTCTCTTCTATTACCGATCGCATTATCATATTTCCATAGATGATGATAAACATGAACAACAGATACCCTGTTGCCACCCCAAAGGCTATTTTGGTCATACTATCTATCTTCGATGTCTTTTCTCCGCTGAAATTCTCTTGATTGATGTTTACACTGATTTTTGAAGCTTCTATTTTCTGGAGGTCAATGTCCTCTTCTATCATTTTAAGGTTGGTGAGTTCCTCTCCCAACTTGAATTCCAAGTCGGAAATCAATGTCAACGAAGGAGAATCTTCCGAATAGAAATTAACATGCTTTGAAATGTTTTCCAAGTTTGAAAGTTCATCTATATGCAATAGCCCATAGTATTCCTTCTCTTTGGAAATTTGTTTTGCATTTTCCAAGGTAACATTGTCAAATCGGTGGTACTTGGTCGTCTCCGTATCTTCAAATAATTCTTTGATTACGCCAGACTCGTCAAGTATAGCAACCGTCTTTACCTTGTTGTTGTTTAATTGCGATAGATAAGTAACCAAAAGGATGAGTCCAATCATAATCAATGGACTTAAAATAGTCATGACAACAAACGACTTGTTTCGGACTTTGGTTAAATACTCCCGTTTTATGATAAGTGGTAGATGATTCATAATCGTTAGTTGTTCTTTACTGCTTCAATAAAAATGTCGTTGACACTTGGGATCAATTCCACAAAATGAGAAACTTGACCTTGCGTTGTCAAATAGCTCAGCAAATCGTTTGCCGTATCCTTTTCGGATAACTTCACATTAAGTTTCAATTCGTTTCCTATTGTTCTAAAATCCGCAGCAGTCGTGCTAAACCGTTCTGCCAAAGCCCTCTCTACCACTCCATGATTCTCTGCATTAATCCCTACTTCGTAAGTATTGGTCTTGTATTGCTTTTTTATTGCCATTAAATTGCCATCCAAGATTTTATTGGATTTATGGAGCAATGCTATATGGTCGCACAATTCTTCCACGGATTCCATCCTATGCGTGGAAAAAATAACTGTCGCTCCTTCATTTTTCAACCGCAAGATCTCGTCTTTTATGATATTTGCATTTATGGGATCGAAGCCAGAAAAAGGTTCATCGAAAATCAACAGCTTCGGTTCGTGCAAGACAGTGACCACGAATTGTATTTTTTGCGCCATTCCTTTGGAAAGCTCTTGTATTTTCTTATTCCACCAATCGCCTATGTCCAAACGTTCAAACCATTCCAACAAACGTTTTTTTGCTTCGGTTTTTTGCATTCCTTTCAATTGGGCCAAATATAGTGCTTGTTCTCCAACCTTCATCGATTTATACAGTCCTCGCTCCTCTGGCAGATAACCAATGTCCTTGATATGATGTGGCTGCAATGCTTGTCCGTCCAACAAGACCTGTCCCGTGTCTGGCATGGTGATTTGATTGATAATGCGTATCAATGTGGTCTTCCCTGCTCCATTTGGTCCCAAAAGCCCAAAAATGCTACCTTCTGGAACTGCTATGGATGCATTGTTCAACGCTGTGAAATTACCGAATTTTTTAGAAACTGAATGTGCTTCTAATAGGTTGTTCATAGTTTGTTTTTAAGAAATATGATAAAAAGTTGCGTGTAAATATAAAAAATGTTGGGAGGAGTACTTTCCTGCTTTGTATTTATTTTAACTAATTCCATAAAAAACAAAACCCACCCTTGGTAAAACCAAGGATGGGAAAAAATTGCTATGAAAAAGAAAAATTACCGCTAGTGCAAACTAGCGATAAATCAAATATACTCTTTTTATCCTTACAATCATAAAATGTCCTGAAATAAGTTGATTTATCATAAAAAAAATCCCACTAAAATGTGGGATTTCTTATTGTTTTTACAATTACTCATTATGAAAACATGTCTTTCACCTTCTCGAAGAAAGATTTGTCAGAACGCTCAGGTTTTGGAACGAAATGTTCATCTTCCCTCATTTTTTCGAAAAATTCCTTTTGAGATTTGCTCAAGGTCTTTGGCGTCCATACATTCACATGTACCAACAAGTCTCCTTTCCCATACCCATTGACACTTGGAATTCCTTTGCCTCGCAAACGTAAAATCTTGCCAGATTGCATTCCTGCCTCAATCTTGATGCGAACTTTCCCTGTTACCGTATCTATTTCCTTGGAGCCTCCCAAAACAGCATCGGACAAGCTTACATACAAATCATAATGTAAATTATCCCCTTCTCTTTGCAATGTTTCGTGGGCTTCCTCTTCTATGGCTACCAGCAAGTCTCCAGAGATTCCATTGCCAGGAGCCTCGTTTCCTTTTCCTGATACTTTTAATTGCATCCCATCTACGACTCCTGCTGGTATTTTAACAGAAATTGTTTCTTCTTTTACCACAAAGCCTTGCGCATCTGCATTTGCTGGTTTCTTGTCTATGGTTTGTCCTGCTCCACCGCACGTAGTACATGTCGTGGCAGTTTGCATTCTTCCCAAGATCGTATTGGTTATTCGTGTTACTTGCCCAGAACCGTTACAAGCAGAACACGTCTTGTATGTTGTCCCCTCGGCTTGGGCTTTACGTTTAACCTTTATCTTTTTCTCTACGCCATTGGCAATCTCTTCGAGAGTCAACTTTACACGAATTCGGAGATTGCTTCCTTTTACTCGACGTTGTCCTCCGCCTCTACTACCTCCTCCAAAGCCGGAGAAACCTCCTCCGAAAATGTCTCCAAATTGGCTGAATATGTCATCCATGTTCATCCCGCCGCCATTGAAACCGCCACCACCGCCTTCAAAGGCTTGATGTCCAAATTGGTCGTAACGTGCCTTTTTGTCTGCGTCGCTCAATACTTCGTATGCTTCGGCTGCTTCCTTGAATTTTCCTTCGGCACTTTTATCATCGGGATTTTTGTCTGGATGAAACTCGATCGCTTTTTTGCGATATGCCTTTTTAATCTCTGCAGCAGTAGCATTCTTGCCAACTCCTAATATCTCGTAAAAATCTCTCTTTGCCATCTTGTTGTTTTATTGCCCTATCACCACTTTTGGAAAACGAATTACCGTCTCCCCCAATTTGTAACCTTTTTCTATCACATCGACAATCTTTCCTTTTAAATCTTCGCTTGGTGCTGGAATTTGAGTGATTGCTTGATGAAAATCTGCATTGAAAACATCTCCTTGCCTTACTTCAATAGGAGATAGTCCTTTTTGACTTAAAGTTGTTTTCAACTTTTGGCTAATCAACTCCACTCCCTTTAAAAGGTCTTTTTCGTTGGTTTTGGAAATCTCGGAATAGGCCCTGTCAAAATCATCCAAAATTGGCAACAATGACACCATCACATCTTTACTTGCTGTTTGGAATAACTCAACGCGTTCTTTCGACGTTCTTTTCTTATAATTCTCAAATTCAGCAAACAAACGCAAAAACTTATCTTTTTCTTGCGCTAGTTCTTGTTGCAATTGCTCTTCTACAGTCATTTCTACTGTTTCAGTTGCTTCTGCTGTTTCAGTTTGTGTAGCCTCAACTTGTTCTTCTGCTATGCCTTGTTTTTTGTCTTTTGCTTTACTCATTTTGTATCCCATAATTTTAAATACATTTAAACGTTTGCAAAAGTACTGCCAATATTATGAAAATGTCAAAATGTCACGCAAATTTTTAAAGTTTTTTTTAATGCCATTTTAATTGTGCAGATTCTTTATTTTTGACATCACATAACTCTAATTTATATATAACAATGAAAAAAGGATTAATAAGCATTATGACTTTAATTGTGATTTCCATAGTTGCGACTGGCTGCAAGGAAGATGCAAAGAAAGCAGAAACAGAAGATGCAAAGACTGTTAAAGAAGTAGCGACCGAAGTAGCTGCAGAAACAAAATACAAAGTTGTTTCCACGGAATCCTTCGTTGAATGGAAGGCGAACAAAGTTGTTGGTGGCCATGAAGGAACCATCAATATTTCCAGAGGTCTTGCTCTTTTTAAAGGAGACGCTTTGGTTGGTGGTAATTTCGTCTTTGACATCAAAACATTGAAAAACACGGATATGCCTGCAGAAAGCGAAGGTAACGGTAAATTGGTTGGACATTTGTTGAGCCCTGACTTCTTTGATGCTGAACAGTTCCCTGATGCAACTTTTGAAATTACTGCGGTTGAAGAAAATAACGTAAGTGGAAACTTGACATTGAAAGGGATCAAAAAGAATGTTACTTTCCCTGCAATAGTTTCCGTTACGGGAAATGACCTTTCCATCACAAGTGAGACATTTACCATTGATAGAACTGAATGGGACATAAAATACAACTCTGGGAAATTTGCAGACCCTGCCAAACTTGGAGATTACATGATCAATGATGACATAGAGCTAAAAATCAAGGTAAAAGCAAAGAAATCTTAATCTTGTGTCTTATACAATTCTAGTTTGAAATGACTGGAATAAAACGTTGTTTTTTCCTTTACAGTAATTTCAACCTGAAATTGGTTTTACCTGTCATATTGAAAAGTCACTCTTTATTTTGAGTGGCTTTTTTTTAATCCATTGTTTTTGATTTTGCTTAAATTTATCTGGTTAGGTGCCAGATCTAAAAAACATCTAATTAAATATACAAGAGATAAACACCTACTTACATTAAAGCAATTGATCTAAAGCATTTTGCAAGGCATAGTACTTAAAACGAAAACCTGAATCTTCAACTTTCTTGGAACTTACTCGCTGACTCTCAAATAAAAGCATATGCATTTCCCCTAAAACCAAAGCCATTATCATTTTTGGGATATTTGGAAAAATCAATGGTCTTCTTATCTGTTTAGCTATTGACTTGGTAAGTATTGCATTTGTCTCCGGATTGGGTGACACTCCATTGTAGACACCTTTTAAATGGTGGTTTAAAATATGTAAAAACAAACTGGAAAGATCATCAATATGAATCCAGGACATCCATTGTGCTCCAGATCCCATCATAGCTCCCAATCCATATTTTATTGGTTTTACCATTTGAGGAAATGCTCCGCCCTTACTCGAAAAGACAAGGCCTATTCTTATTTTTGAAACTGTGATGTCCAATTCTGAAAAAGCATCAACGGCTGTTTCCCATTCTTTTACAACGGTTCCCAAAAACGAAGTGCTAACTTCACTTTCATCTTCCGTATAGTATTTTGTCAGGGAACTGGGATAACGACCAATTGCACTAGCTGAAATTATTTGAGCAATGTTGTGCGAATTGCTTTTAAGAGTCTCATACAACAATGCCGTGGTTTTTATTCGACTGTCCAAAATTGCTTTTTTATGAGTTGCAGTCCAACGTTTGGATATACTTGCTCCAACTAAATGTATTATTGCATTTACCTCCTTAATGCTATTTGCATCAATTTCATTTTCATTTGGATTCCAATAAAATCCTTTGTAATTGTCTTTATTGGAAAGCTTTAACTTGTTTGTGGTAAGATAGTTTACAGCAATACCACTCTCATGACAACGTTTGACGATTTCGTTACCTATAAGACCAGTAGCTCCTGTAATTAATACTCGCATTCTTTTTCCTTTTTAATAAAGCTACAAAATAGCCGAGTAGGTATGTCTTTGTTTAAGTTAGGTTTAACATAACTATTCTTTTATGGCTCTTAGCATATGTCGTTTTCCTGGAGGCCCAACCAATTTTTCAACTTTCAAGCCAGTTCTCATCATTGCCCTTCTAGCATTTCCTTGTGCGCAATACGTTACCAAAACCCCATTTTGCCTCAAAGCGCCATGCATTTTTTCAAACATCTCTTGCGTCCACAATTCGGGTTGCACCCTTGGTCCAAAGGCATCAAAATAAATAACATCAAATGCATTTACATCTGTTATTTCTGAGAACAACAATTGTCTTTTCGTTAAATTGAAATGGCTTGAAATTCGATTGCTCTTTTCCCAAGAAGTAGAATGTAGACTGTTGAAAGATTTAATGTCGTCCCCTGCTTGTAGTGCTTCGATGTAATTGAGTTGCATCAATTCCTCGGATGAAATTGGATAGGCTTCCACACCAACGTAATCTACGTTCGCTTTTAATTTTTCGGCTTGGAGCAACGTTAAAAAAGCATTCAGCCCCGTACCAAACCCTATTTCCAAAATCGATGTTCTTTGATTGCCTTCTTGTTGTTTTCCTTCAAGAAAATAATGCAATCCCTTTTCCAAGTACACATAGTTTGCTTCTTGAATGGCGCCATGTTTGGAATGGTATTGTTCATTCCATTCAACTATTTGTATGGTCTTGGATCCGTCCTGAGTCGTTATTATTTCGCGTTTCACATTATTGCTTTAACAAAACCCCATCTGCCTCGAAGGAATAGGTGCGTTTCGGTTCTGTTATGGCTGCTATGGCTTCTTTGGTTTCACCTCCATCCTCTGCATAATGACGTTGTTCATCCACAGACACTTCTTTTACGTAGGCTTTCCCGTTTACCACGACCTCCTTTCCAGCAATGTCTTTTGGCATGAAGAATCCATAATCTTTGAATTTCACCATGACTTGCTCTCCGTTGTCCAAACTCAATTTCATCCAACAGCCTTTCGCCTTGCAAACCTCATTTACCTTTGCCACCATTTTGGCATCTATGCTGTCTCCCACTTTTAAAGTTTCATAATGCTGTACCATGGATTTTGACTGAATGGCATCATCTGCTATTATTTGCTTTCCAAAGGATTTGTAATTGGTTTGCGCAACGTCTTTTGATTCGGTTTTCGTCTCTATTTTGTTCTCCTCGATGGACTTGCTTTCGTTCTTACATGCCATTAGTCCAAAAAACAAGGCTAACAATAAAGTGTGTTTTTTCATCGTACGGTTAATTTAATTGTTTGAAAAATATCCTATTCAAAGATACTATTTTACCTTTTAATTCTCATTTTGTATATCTTATTTCTTTATTTTTGCAGCAGAAAAAGTTAACACGATAATGGAGAGTACTGCAAAGCACGCTATGGATATAATAAAAGCTGAAAATTCTAAAATAGACAGCGTAGATTTCAACAACTTGGATTTTGGTAAAGTTTTTACCGATCATATGTTTTCATGCGATTTCAAAGATGGCAAATGGCAAACACCAAAGGTTATGCCTTACGGGCCATTGACCATTGATCCTTCTGCAAGGGTATTTCATTATGGACAGGCTGTTTTTGAAGGTATGAAAGCCTTTAAAGATCAAGAAAATCAAGTTTGGTTGTTTAGACCTGAGGACAATTTGGGTCGTATAAACATTTCTGCTTCCAGACTAGCCATGCCTGAATTCCCAAAAGAATTATTTTTTGAAGGATTGAAGGCGTTGCTGAAAGTTGATGATGAGTGGATTAAGAATACTGAAGGAAGTTCAATGTACATTAGACCTTTTGTCATTGCTACGGAACCTGCCATCTCTGCTTCACCCGCAGCCGAGTATAAATTTATGATCATTCTGTCTCCTGCGCAATCTTATTATGCTGGAGAGGTTCGTGTTAAAATTGCTGAGAAGTACAGCAGAGCTTCAGACGGGGGTGTTGGTTTTGCCAAGGCTGCCGGTAACTATGCTGCTCAATTTTATCCAACCGCATTGGCCAACCAAGAAGGCTATCAACAAATCATCTGGACAGATGCCAGTACGCATGAATACTTGGAGGAAGCTGGTACGATGAATGTGTTTTTTAGAATCAACGACACTTTGGTCACTGCTCCTACCAACGATAGAATCTTGGATGGCATCACGAGAAAAAGTGTCATACAACTTGCAAAGGACAATGACATAACGGTCGAAGTAAAACAAATAAAAGTGGGAGAGCTCATTGAAGCAGCCAAAAATGGGAGTTTGAAAGAGATTTTTGGATCTGGCACAGCTGCTGTGATAAACCCGATTTTAGGTTTCAAACACAAAGATTTCAAACACGAATTACCAAAGTTGGATGAGACTTATGCTTCTTTGTTCAAAGACAAACTGAATGCCATACAATACAATGTTGCCGAAGATCCACACGGATGGAGATACAAGGTATAATGTTTTGGTTATTTGGACAACAATGAAAAAAGCAGCCTTTCGGCTGCTTTTTTCATTGTTCTAGGATCTCAGAAATGTTTGGTTTGAAATAATTTGGCCCTTTCAACACTTTCCCGTCCTCTCTGTAGATAGGCTCCCCATTTTCGCCCAACTTGCTCATGTTGCTGCGCTGTATCTCGTTAAACACTTCTTCTATCTTATGTTGCATGCCGTGTTCTATTATTGTACCACATAGTATGTATAGCATATCGCCTAGAGCATCTGCAACCTCTACCAAATCATCATTGTTGGCGGCTTCAAGATATTCCTCGTTTTCCTCTTTCATCAAATTGAAACGCAATGTATTCTTTTCATTCCCCAAGTTTGCCTTTGGTGTTTCCCTATGGCCTATTTTAAAGGCTGTATGAAATGCTTTTACTGCTTCTATTTTGTTTTTCATATAAAAATCATTTATATTTTTCACGACAGTGAAAATCTCATTATCTATAAATTACTTTAATTTTCCTTGTTCAAAACTACATCACTTTTTTAATTAGCCAAGAAGGAGCTACCTTTAAAACCAAAGCAATTAAATTCCATCTTTTGGAAATGTAGACGCGACGTTTTTTTCGCTTGATTGCATTGTATATTTGACGTGTCGCCTTCTCCAATGATGCCATCCAAAAAATACCGTCTCCCAAAGCCATTTTGGTATCCACAAAACCTGGTCTTATATCTGTAATATGCACTTTGCCTCCTTTTACCTCTTTTGTCTTGAAATATAATGACTCCAAGTAGTTTACTTGATAGGCCTTGGAAGCGAAATAAGCTGGAGATTCCCTATTTCCCCTCAATGAAGCTATGGAGGATATTGCAGCTAGATGTCCGAAACCTTGTGCTTTGAATAGATTGAATGTCAAATCGTAAATTCTAGTGGCTCCCAATACATTGGTTTGTATGGTATCATATTCTTTTTCCCATTCCAACTTTGGATTCTCGTAACCAACCCCAGAACTATGAATTACCAAATCTATGGTTTTCAGTTCTGAAACGATGGCATTGAAAGCACTTACGGACGCCTCCAGATCTTGGACATCGTGCTTGTATGTTGAAACACTGTGTAGATGTGTTTCTTTTATAGCCTCCAACAATTCTTGTCGTCTTCCGGTAATGGCCACTTTATACCCATCTTTCACAAGATGTCCCACCAACTGTTTCCCTATTCCAGAAGTGGCTCCAAAAATTATGGCATTAGGCATATTATTGTTATTTTTGACTCGCTAAAAATTAGCACTTTATTTAGATTCTAAAAATAGGTATATGTTTAGTACAGGACAATTAATTTTTGCTGTTTTATTTGCCATCGCTTTCATAGCAGTGATGATCTATACCTATAGAAAAGATTTAAAACTTCACAAGCAAAATTACAAAGGTACCTTATGGGTCCTTTTGGCTTTTCTTGCCTTTATCGGATTCATAGTCGCCATCAAAGTGATTTTTAAGTAAGAAGGCTTCATTAGGAGAGCGATTTTCATTAACTTTCTATCATAATTTTCGACAATTGGCAAAATATACCTATTACTAGGTATTTTTTTGTACTCTCCTTTTGTAGAATTTTGAGCTATTAACCAAAGACCAACATTTATCTTTATGAAAACTAAATCGTACTTAAAAAAAACCTCCCTATTGTTCCTTCTCCTTTTTATTATTTCATCATGTAAAGATGACAAGTCCAAGTCTGAAATACCTGAGCCTAAAACCTCAAAAGCAAAAGAAGCCGACAAAATGACGGCCGTTTCTTCCGAAAACGACATTGCTCCTTTTAGAATTGATAAAGTAAATCATAATGATTTAACAAATAGAGGTTACAAAAACAACTTACATATTGTTGGTAGCAGAGGAGAAAGCTCTTTTAATTCGTTGAATAAAACCATTACTGTTAAAGTCCCTTTACACAAAAACAACTTCACACACCTTAAAGCCTTTGATATTTCTTCTGGAAACAACAAAGCCATTCTATATGTAGTTACCAACAATACTCCTGACGAAATTTTAGATAAAAACATAGAATACTTATCTAGTCATACTTTCTCCTACAATGATGTTGAAAACTTATATGGAGGAACAAGCTTTATTTTAAAAAAAGATGAAAAATTATTTGTTGCCATCTTAAATGATGAGTTCAATTTATACTCTAGGAGCAATAGAAAGAAAATCATTGATGAATTTAAAGAAGAATATAAATTAAGCAGAACCATTGATTGTAAAAAATACAAATCGACCATTCTAGACGATGAGCCTAAAGAAGCTTGTGGAGGGGTAATTGTAGACTTATAATGCTGTACACTCTTAAAAATATTATTTATGGAACAATCTTACTTGTTGGTTTCAATACATATTGCGCCAACGATTCAATAGTAAAAGTTCTAAAAAAAGAATTTAAGCAAGATATTCCCTTAAAACACAAAGCAACTAATTATTTTTTAATTGGTAAGGAATACAGTAGACAAAACAAAGCGGATTCCTCTTTTTTAAACTACACGAATGCATTAAAAATATATAAAGATTTAGGATTATATGAAGAATTTATGGAATGCAACTATTCTATATTCAAATTATTGAATTCTCAAGAAAAATTAAACACAAGCCCCATTATTTATCTAGACTCTTATTTCGAGTATGCAAAAAGAAACAAGGACACCATAAAGTTAATAAAGGCATATGCTTCTTATGCATCTTTAAACTACAAACCCGAAAAATACCATGAAGCAATAGATTATTATAAGCTAGCCTTATTATTGTCAATAAACTCGAATGACACTTTAAGGCAAGCTAAATTAAATACAAACTTAGGTCTATTGTACTCTGGCTTTGTAAGTCAGGATTCAGCTAGAATATTTTTTAATAAAGCTCTCAAGTTATATAAATCAGAGAATACCAATGCTTATTTTTCGACTTATTTAAACTATGCAAATTCTTATGAGAAAGAGGAAAAGTATGAGAAAGCCTTAGTCTTTTTAAAAAAGGCAGAAAAACTAACCCCCACAGAATATAAAGATAATTTAAATAAAGTTTTATTCAAAAAACTATCCATCTGTTACAATAAGATTGATGATTTTAAAAATGCTTACAAATACCTGGATAAGCTGAATACACTTAAAGATAAAATAAATGTTACTGCTCAAAACATAGCCATTTCAAAATTTGACAATGAAAAACTACGTGCCGACAACGCCGAAAAAGAAAAAGAGCGTTTAGAAAGCGAAGCCAAAAGCGAGCAATTCAAAAATTTATTGATTGCCGCCATAGGACTGTTGTTGTTTGGAGGAATACTCGCTTTTCTAATTCAAAAAAGCACAAAAAGGAAGCAATTGTTGGCTGAACAAGAAAAAGAAATCCAAAAGCAAAAGGTATCCACATTACTCAAAGACCAAGAAATAAACAGCATCAATGCGATGATAGAAGGGCAAGAAAAAGAACGTAGTCGCATAGCAAACGATTTACATGACGATCTAGGAGGCTTGATGGCTACGATAAAATTGCAGTTCAATGCCTTGAAAGAGAAACAAACACCTAACCTATTCAATAAAACAAACACCTTGTTGGATGATGCATACAACAAGATTCGCTCCATAGCCCATGCCAAAAATTCAGGGGTTATTGCCAAACAAGGGCTTTTAATGGCCATAGAAAACATGGCTGCAAATGTTTCATCTGCCAGCAACACCAAAATTGAAGTTACAGATCATGGCTTGGAGAA
The DNA here is from genome assembly GCA_020631395.1 of Bizionia sp. Classification (GTDB taxonomy): domain Bacteria; phylum Bacteroidota; class Bacteroidia; order Flavobacteriales; family Flavobacteriaceae; genus JAHDHI01. Next base: position 46,879 of record JAHDHI010000022.1, on the reverse strand, counting down.
CAGATTGGAAAACAGTTTGGAAATCACAATCTTCAGAATCATCCAAGAATTGATCACGAATATCATAAAACATGCTGAAGCCACGGAAACCCACATTAGTTTGACCAACCATGACGACAGTTTGAACATCATGGTAGAAGACAACGGCAAAGGATTCAATACCAACTCCATTGGCAAAAACCAAGGTATGGGATTGCACAGCATAGAAAAACGCATTGAGCATCTTGAAGGAGACATGAAAATAGAATCTCAAGACAATCAGGGCACAACCATTATAATAGACATTCCAATATGATACGATTAGCCATCGCCGAAGATCATCAATCCTTGATTGATGGCATCAAACTACTTCTCGAATATGAAGAAGGCATTTCCATCGTAGGGGATGCCAACAATGGGGAAGACTTATTGCATATAGTAAGGTTAAAGCGTCCGAACGTGGTGCTTACCGACATAAGAATGCCTAAAATGGATGGTATAACAGCTACCAAACTCATTAAAAAAGAATTTCCAGAGATCAAGGTATTGGCATTTACCATGTTCGATCAAATCGATGCCATTGAACAAATGGTGGAAGCAGGTGCTTCTGGTTACCTATTGAAGAACTCCTCTTTGACCGAAGTGCTGGAGGCCATTAAAACGGTGAAAAGAGGAGAAACCTATTACGATGCCAACATAGATACCAATGCTCTTAAAACCGATGCAAAATCCTCAAAAAAAGGCCTATTGACCAAACGTCAAATTCAAATTCTGGAACTCATTGCCCAAGGAAAGACCTCTCGCGAAATAGGAGAATTGCTTTTCATCGGTGTACATACCGTAGATACCCACAGAAAGAACATGGTACGCATTCTCGGGTTAAAAGGCAAAGGGGAGTTGATGCGCTATGCATTGGAGAAGAAATATAAGTTTACCTAGTATTGGGTATGTTTTCACCTGTGGTGGTTGATTAATTTTGATAAACCTTAATCACCATTCATCATGAAAACATTAAAAAAAATTTTAATCTGTGTTTTTTTTATTCATAATATAAACACTGAAGCTCAAAGCATAGAATTAGGCTTTGAGAAAAAATCTGAAATTATAACTTATAAAGAAAGTGATACATTAACCGTTCCATTTTCCATAAATATTAAAGGTAATTACATTCCTAGTAAATCTGATCAAATAGAGATAGAAATTATTTCTAATAGTAACGAATTAAACTTGTTTTTATCAGAAAACAAGTTTAATATTTCTAGCTCAAAAACAGAAGAAAAATTACATTTCATAAATAAATCAAATGAACTTCTAAACGATTTTAAAAGTTTGATAGATTCTTTTCTGACTCAAAATGGAATTTTCACTTTGATAATTAAACCTTTATCCAAAAACAATTTCCATGTAAATGAGAATTCAATTGCTGTTAATCTAGTCCCTGAAGAAAAACACATTCTATTAAGATTAGAAAAACAAGCTTTTAACAAGGCATATAATTTTTACTTAGGAACTAATTTCGATTTAGAAGATAAAATAAAAACAAATAGTTTTTACTCTGAAATTGATGCCTATTTACCTGATTTGTTTTTCAAAGATAAAAAAGGAAATTACTTTGGTGGTATTAGAGCAGGGATATACAAAAACAGATCTCTAAGCACAAAAAAAGAAAATACTTCTGATACCCCTCTAATTGAAATTCTTGAAAACTCTCCGGAAAGTGATTCGGTTACAATTGAAAATAAAAGAATTATTAGAACTCCAAAAACATCATATGACAATCTTGGCTTTTATGTAGAACTATTACTAAAAGTTTATAATTCTAAAAATCAAGATTTCAAAATATTTTTAGCTCCAAGAGCAGAAGTTATACAACGAATAGAAACTACTAGCTATGACTTTGAAGATTTCATCTCATTTGGAACAGAAACAATACCTAGAGATAGCCTTAATGATAGAAACATTCGATCTCTTTTATCATTAAATAGAGAACGTACCTTAAAATACTACAACTCGTATTTTGGTATAGGAATACCTATGTTTTACAATAATAAAGGCATAGAGGTCTTTCTTAACCCCGTCATAGGGATGGGAGACTCTGGACCTTTCAATAGAAGAGAAGATGATTCTAATAAGTTTTTTGGTCTTTTTCAATTTCACATAATCGAAAAAAAACACGGAATAAAATTGAATGGAGAAATAAGGAAGTTTTTCAATGCAAATCAAGACCCTTTTATTGTTATAAACTTATCGAAACAAATAAATTTAGAATCTCTAATCGATTCTAACAAATAATGTTTTTTCAACTAAAAAAGCCTTGATCTTTACTGATCAAGGCTTTTTAAACAAAATGTCTTTTGACTTAGTTCACTTCAGGCAGAAAGCTATATTTCTTGCTGTACTCCAACATTTGTCCATCAAAAGTATCTGGTTGCGTTACTTTAATGGCAGTGATTTCTCCCGCTTCATTGGTTTCCGGAACTAGAACAGGGTTTACAAAACCACTATAAGGTGGCGATGGAAATTGCTTGTTACGTTCCAAAACTTCTGTATGGATATCTTGATCCACTTTCACACCGTATCCTTCTACCAATGCTTCAACGGCTTTAAAGTCTCCTTCGGATTTGATGCGTTGTGTTTCGCGCAACAATTGTCCGAATAGATTATGGAGTTTTTCGTAATCATTTATGTTGAAATACGTTTTACCATCTTTCGTTACTTTTTCAATCACATTGTCCGCTTGTCCTTTTTCAAATACCCAAGCACTCACCCATTGCCTATTTCTCATATGTGCTTCCTCTACCTCATCTCCTAGATTCAATCTAATAAGTTGTGTCATCAACCCATTTCGAATGTAACCATCATAAGCAGCCATGCCTACTTTTCTCCAATCCTTAACCAAACCTAGATCTTGCAATTTGGAATTGTATAGGTAATACAACCCTACCAAATCGGCACGACCTTCTTCCAATGTGGATGCATAGTTTTTAAGTGTTTCCTTGGTTTCCCCAACTCCAGGATTCAATTGACCGGAAGCATGACCTATTACTTCATGCAATGCCGTATGCAATTTATCTGCCAATTGTCCATATTCCTCTTCCAATCGCAACTCTTCATCATCATGTACAAATTCCTTCAAGCGTCCGGAACTCCCTGCATTGTTGTAGGCATTAATGATATTTCCTAGAGATACGGACTTACTTCCCACGGCGGCACGAATCCAGTTTGCATTCGGCAAATTAACACCTATTGGTGTACTTGGTGATGCATCTCCTGCTTCTCCTGCAACATTGACCACTTTGTAGGTAACACCAACCACACTATCCTTTTTATGTGCATCCATCAAAGGAGAATTATCTTCAAACCATTGTGCATTTTCAGACAGCACAGCCATTTTCGCGGACATGTCAAAATCTTTTACCTGTACTATTGTTTCATAAGACCCCCTATATCCCAATGGATCGTTGTATACTTCGATAAAACTATTTATATAATCTATGTTTCCTTCAGTAGCTGCCGTCCAAGCCACATTATAATCATCCCAAGTTTGTAAATCTCCTGTTTGGTAGTACTCAATCAATAAACCTAAGGCATTTCCTTGTGCTTCGTTTTCTACCACTCCTTTAGCAAGATCCAACCACTTGACAATTTCGTCTATTGCTGATCCATATAATCCTCCAGATTTGTACACACGCTCTTTTAAAACGCCATCTTCTTTTACCAATTGTGAGTTTAACCCGTGTGATAATGGTTTCTCTGGATTTGGAGATTTCATTTTCCCATAAAATGTCTCAACATCTTCATTGGTTACATTGGGTCCATAAAAATTAATGGCAGACAATGCCACATTGTCCACATCTTTTGCCTGATTTACCTTTTTATTGTCCTTGTCATTAAAAATGACATCGAAAGCCTCTCCTTCCAAAACCGTATTTGTTTCCGATAGCAACGTCTTCAAATAATCCGAAGAAAATTCAGGCTTCAATTTATCGTTGGAATAATGATGATGAATGCCGTTTGAAAACCAAACACGTTTCAAATACGTCATGAAAGCATTCCAATCGTTGGAGCTTTTGTCTCCTCCATAATTGACATAGACATTTTCCAACGCTTTTCTAATCTTTAGATTGTGTCTATAGTTTTGATCCCACATGATGTCACGACCAGCCAAACCTGCTTGTGTTAGATAATACACCAGTTTTTGTTCCTTCAAGGTCAAATTTTTCCAACCTGGGATTTGGTAACGCAAGACTTTGATGTCGGCAAATTGCTCGACGTTGTAATTAAAGTCGTTAGTGGTTGTCACCTCTGTTTTGGTATCTTCTTTGATTTCCGCATTATTTTTATCGTTCCCGCAAGAAAACAAAAAAGAGACCGTCAAGGCCATCCCCATTATCGGTTTTAGTTTCATCATAATATGTTAAATTTAGTTTCAAACAAAAATAAGACTATTTAACAACTTTTAAAATTTCATTATATTTGAATGTATTTTCCATAACAACCTAAACCTCCATATATGAAAACTGCCAAATACATCTTCTTTCTTTTATTGATAGCCTTCACGGCATTAGCCATTTATATTGCTGTACAACCAAATGAATTCAATGTTACCAGAACTAGAACCATCAAAGCTCCAACTGCAGTGATTTACAATAATGTAATTGATTTCAAGAACTGGGAAGCTTGGTCTTCATGGGTTGAAAAAGATCCTGACATGAAAATCACATTGCCTGAACAAACAAAAGGCAAAGGAGGTTCTTATTCATGGGAGGACAAGGATGGAGTAGGCACCATGAAAACCATTGAAGCAAATCCAAACAAGAGCATTCTGCAACAAATGCAATTTGCAGATTTCCCTGCATCGGACGTCTCATGGAAGTTCAAATCCAATGAAGATGGATCCACAGATGTAACTTGGGACATTTCTGGCAAAGACTTGCCATTTGGGTTCAAAGCATTTGCGGCCTTTACTGGCGGAATGGAAAAACAAATTGGCCCTGAATACGAACGCAGCTTGGAAAAACTGGACAGCATCGTAGTGAATAGCATGAAAGCCCATGCTGTAAACATTGATGGCATCACTGAATATGGAGGTGGATTCTACATGTACAAGACTACTGCTGCCACTGGAGCAAACATTAGTCAAGTCATGGGACAACAATATGGAGAAATCATGGGATATATGGCAAAAAACAACATCGTAGCAAATGGCATGCCCTTTACAATATACAATGAAATGGATTCCCAAAATGGCAATGTGATCATGAGCAATGCCATACCAACCAGAGACAAGGTTGACGTTGCAAAGGAAAGTCAAGTGCTATGTGGACACATTCCTAAAACAAAAGTCTTGAAAACGACATTGAAAGGCAATTACACAAATCTTCCGAAAGCTTGGGAAGAGGCTATGGGCTATTTGGCAAAAAACAATTTAAGTCAATCTGCCATAAAGCCCTTTGAAATTTACACGAACGACCCTACCAATGTTCCAAATCCAGCCAATTGGGTAACCGAAATCTATATTCCGATACAAGACTAGATGAAACACATTTTGCTAGTATTTGTCGGAGGTGGTTTTGGAAGCGTTCTTCGCTATGTTATTGGAAAATACTTGAACAATCCAGAAACAGGAATACCATATGGTACTTTTGCAGCAAACATTCTAGGAAGTTTATTCATAGGCGTCATTTTGGGTTTGGCAGCAAAAAACAATACGCTTTCCCAAAATCAAACACTATTGTTGGCCACTGGATTTTGTGGAGGTTTCACTACTTTTTCAAGCTTTGCCTATGAAAATGGCATGTTGTTGAAATCAGGGGATTTTGCAAGTTTTGCCATTTATACCATTGCGAGTTTTGTCATTGGGTTCATAGCCGTATTTTTTGGGTTGTATTTGGTGAAATAGCTCAATCTGCTTGGAAAAACGTCTAGCCAGTGTAGGGTGGTGATAAAGGCTCAAGGCATTTAATTTCAATTCACAACTCATTTATTCAAACATACTTCAAGAAGTAAATTATACCTCTAAGCCACCATAATATGGCAACTAACAAGTGTTTGTATACTTATCATATACCCAGCGTCTATTTTATGTAAACCTACTTTCAGGTCACCAAAAAAGTCATTTCATTAGTTTTACTCGTACAATACTCAAACAAATTTAAAACTATAATGAAATCACTCAAATCATTCATTTTGGCATTGTCACTGGCAATGTCGTCTTTTTCATTTTCACAAGAAAAGGAAACTAAAATAACAGCCCTTGAAACGACCAAGGACAATAAAGTGGCATTGACCATCAAAAGCTCCGAACAGTTTTACATTGGCGCCCAAGATTATCACTTGTATGTGGGAGACATCTACATAAAGAATCCGAGATATGAATCTAGAAATGGTTCCTTCTACCTCATATTCACCATATCTCCTGAAACATATGCCAAGATGCCTATAAATGGGGAAAGTATGTTGTGCTATGGAAGAAAAAGACTAGACAAAGAAGGGAATCCCATCCCTGAATCCGTTACCTACCTGAACAATTTCCGTAAGGATATGCTCAAAACAAGATAGTCTCGATTCTAAACCCTTTAAAACATTCATTTAAAATGGAATTCTTCAAAATAAACAATCCAATAGTCACGTTCATCCTAATTCTTTTTTCATTGTCCCTCTATGGCCAGGATCCTGGTTTACCAGGAACCTTTGGTTTCGAAAAACTACAATATGACTTGGGAGACACTTTTCAACCATCCGATTATCAAAATACCATGGTTGAAGTAAGAGCCGTCGTACATAGACCTACGGTAGCTAGCAGCGAACCATTCCCCTTAGTCATATTCCTACACGGTAGACATAGCACATGTTACGATCAAGGAAGTACCAATGGGCAAATACTCTACCCTTGCAACGATGGGCAAATCGAAATACCCAGCCACGAAGGTTATGATTACTTGGCAGAATTGATAGCCAGCCAAGGAAACATCGTTGTTTCCATTAGTTCCAATGGTATACTAGGAACGTCTGGAACAAGCGATTATCCAAGTGATGACAATGCATTGGCACGAGCAGAACTGATACAAAAACATCTGGAGCTATGGCAAGAATACAATACTTCTAGCAATGGTCCCTTTGGAAGTGATTTCATTGGCAAGGTAGATTTGCAAAACATCATTACGATTGGTCATTCCAGAGGAGGAGAAGGTGTCGTTAGACATCATATCTACAATGAATACCTCTCAACTCCATTTGTAGTAAAAGGTGTCTTTGCAATTGCCCCAACGAATTTTCACAACTACAAATCCGAGAATATGAATCTTGCAACGATTTTACCTTACTGTGATGGGGATCTATCCGACTTGCAAGGATTGTTGTATTACGACGAACACCGTTATGAATACACCAATGCCTCCAACTCCTATCATAATATTTTGATGATGGGCGCCAACCACAATTATTTCAACACTGTTTGGACACCGGGAGAGTACCCTGCAGCCACAGGTGATGATTGGGGGTTTCAGGATCAAAATCAAAACAATCCCTTTTGTGGTTCCAACTCCAGTACTTCCAAACGTTTCTCTCCAGAAAAACAACGCAATGCCATAAAACCATACATAGCAGCATTCATAAAGGAATACACTGGTAGAGGTGATTCCAACTTGGATGACATACTTAGAGGTGTAAACCAACAACCTCCTGCATCGTCAACCCTCAATCCAGAGGACATTCATTTGTCATACCAAGCGCCTTCAGTAGAAAGAAGCGATGTAAACAGAATGTCCGAATCCTCCAATACAACGACGAATACAATTGGAGGAGCCGTGACGACATCTGGCCTATCCCTTTTTGAAAGTTGTGGTGCAGACAACAACTTTTGTGGAGAGACAGACAACTTGGACAATCACTTCAAGAATAACAATGGAGTCCTGTCAAGTCTAGGAAGAGTACGTGTAGAATGGAACAACACGAACGGATGGTACAAAAATGACATTCCTGTCGATAACAGAAATATGAGTGATTTTACGCATTTGACATTCCGATTGGCTGTGAATATGAACACCGGAAATACGTTTATCAATCAAAATGCCCAAAACTTCACGGTAGAAATCACAGATGGCAGCAACAACAGTGTCCAAACATTGACAACTGATCACAGCAAGGCATTGTTCCTTCCTCAAGGAAGTGGTGGCAATCAAAGCAGCACACTTCCAAGATCCGTAAGCAATACCGTTGCAATACCACTTAGTGCCTTTCAAGGAGTCGATCTATCCGACATAGCTTCCTTTCGTTTTCTATTTGACCAAACTTCCCAAGGGAGTCTTTTAATTTCGGACATTGCCTTTACAAGTTACATTTGCGTGCCTGGTTTGAAATGCAACGATGGCGATCCATGTACAACAGGAGAAACCTATGATGCAGATTGCAACTGTACTGGAGGTACACCTTCTCCAAATGATTCAGACAACGATGGTGTTTGCGATGAGTTTGACATTTGCCCAGGAGGTGATGACAACGTAGACACGGATTATGACGGCATTCCCGATCATTGTGACCCTTGTCCATTATATCCAGACACGGACGGTGATGGCGTTTGTGACGATGTAGACATATGTCCCGATGGAGATGACAATGCCAATATGGATGGTGATCAATTCCCAGATGCTTGTGACATTTGCCCATCCGACAGCGAAAACCTTTGTGTTCCAGACGGGTATTGTTCGTCTGAGCCTTCCGTTCTTTTTACTTACATAGATTCGGTTACTTTCGATGGAGTTGTCAACCAATCAGGAAATGACAATGGCTATGGCGATTATACAGCTACCATACATCCAGTAAATGCAGGTGACACCTACGATTTGGCGCTTGTTCCAGAAGGTTCATTCGGTGGAGGTGACATGAGATGGAGTGTTTGGGTGGATTCAAATAGGAATGCCATTTTCGAAGCTTCGGAACTTGTTTTTTCCACACCCAATGCAAGCAGCAGTAACGTGAATACACAAATCACCATACCGACAGATGCTATAAATGGCGGAACTAGAATGAGAATTGCTGGAATAGACACCGATACCGCGCCCCCCCCTTCTTGTGGCTCCTACATTTTCGGTGAAGTGGAAGATTATGCCTTGATGATTAGTGGTGGTGTGACTTTGAACACAGATTCCATCATAGATGAGCTAGTGAATTTCAAAATGTTTCCAAACCCAGCTTCAAATGAAGTGACATTACTATATCCTTCTTTGTCTGGGAACGGAAAAATATCCATTTATGACATGTCTGGCAAACTACTTTTAGAGGATACAATTAATGATACTGGAAGAAAAACCATACCATTGAAACTTTCTTCCGGTCTCTATTTGGTTGAAGTCACCATGAAGAATAGAGCCAACAAGGTCGTAAAGAAGCTTATAGTCGAATAAACTTTTCTATTTACAAAAAAACCAGCCTCCGTGATAACTCACGGAGGCTTCTTTATTTTTCTTAGTGCTTATCGAAAGCCTTGACACCGGCCTCTACATTCACGTCCAAATAATTGTCACGAGGTACGATTGGGCAAGAATATTTGCTGTTGTAAGCACAATAAGGGTTGTAAGCCGTATTGAAATCTACCACCATGTCATCTCCTTCTGGAATTCTCAAATCGATGTAACGTCCGCCTCCATAACTACCATTGCCATTAGTATTGTCTAAAAATGGTAAAAACAAATAATCTTCATATCCTTCTGTTTTCATCAAATCCTTGCCTTGATACACATTCAATTTATGGCTTTCTCCATTCAACTCGAATGACAGCACGCCATAAACACGCTTTTCCGTAAGCCTGCTGGTCGTCGTTCTCATATTAAAGTATTTTGTGTCTGGTGTTGGCTTCAATGTAGCTGTAACAACATACGAGGAATCAAACTTGAAAAAGTCCAAACCCTTGAAATCCTTCAAGTCTTTTGCTTTCAAAGGAGACTTGCTGGCATCTTTGTATTCTGCATTTATCGTCCGTTGAAATTCTGTTTTACCCAAAAGTGATGTTTTTTCTTGTGCACATCCAAATATGGATGCCAAAAGGAATAGAATTAATATTTTTTTCATTGTTTTATCTTTTTTCAAAATGCGCTTATGCAAATTAAAGGCTATTTAACTGGTTTAAAAGTTACTTTCAAATTTTCTGGATACATTGTAAATTCAAACCGTTCCCTGATTTCCTCTGGTTTCACCTCCAACTTAAAATCGAAATGCTTGCATAGCGTAGATGTCAAAACTATCATTTCACTTTTGGACAAATGCATTCCTGGACAATACCTTGCTCCTCCTCCAAAAGCTCTCATTACATTTGGAGAATGATTTTTATGCATTGGACATTCACTTACCATCCATCTCTCAGGTTCGAAAGCATTGGCGTTGGAAAAGTAGCCCTCTTCTGTTTGAGCCACCTTGTTCTGCAAAATTATGTTCGTACCCTTTGGGATGGAAACATTGTTCACTACGACATCTTCGTTGGCTTCCAAATACAATTGGGGTGTTGTCGGTTTTAATCGCATGGCCTCTTGTACTACTGCATTGGCATACTTCAACAATTCAATGTTTTCATAGGTGCCTGGCACATCTTTGTTTCCATATGCACCTTTGGCTTCTTCTCTGATTTTCGTTACGATTTCAGGATGCTGTGCCAAATAGAAAATTGTCCAAGACAATGAGTTGGAAGTTGTATCTTCTCCTGCCAACAACATTGTAAAGACATTTCCGTAAATTTCTTCATCTGTAAAGTTGGCATCCTTGTTCTCTACCAACAAAGCCTCAAGAAAATTGGAAGGTTGCGCTCTTAGCTTTGGATTTTCTTCCATTCTTTTTTTTGCATCGTCGACAAACTCATAGATCACCTTTTCTATGGATTTCAATGACTGATCCAGTATTTTGTCTTTTTCCTTTTTAAAATACCTCCATATAGGAAATGGTGCAGTGACTCGAGTGTTGATCATTGGAAAAATGACTTCCAAATGCTTTTGAAAACTATTTGATTTGTTGTTTATGGTATCCAACTTGTGCCCAAAGGCTATCTCTGTGGTAATATCTATTGTAAAAGCCATAAACTCCTTTTGTACATCTACGACTGTTCCCTTTTCAGAATACCCTTTGAATTTTTCGAGAATAGCCTCTGTCTTGCTTAATATGATGGGATAGAAGGCTCTTACGTTCTTAACGCTCAAAGCTTCTGCTATTGGTTTTCTCTGACGCTTCCAAGTATCTCCTTCTGCATTGAACACTCCATCTACACCCATTTCCTTCAATATCTCATCAATTTTAGAAAAACGCTTGAATTTATCTGGTCTCAATCTCAACACCTTGTTGTTGAAATCGGGATTGGCAGATACTACGAATTCTTTTCCAACAAAGTGTATTTTAAACAATTCTCCACTCTCTTCCACCCAACGTTCTAAAACTTGATGCTTGTTATAGGTATTGAACTGAGGCAAATGCCCCAATAAAAACGTCCCTTTGGGAGACTTCAAATTCTTAATGCTAACCACCTCGTTTTCAATCATAAAATCAAGTTTATTTATATTAAAAGGGCTTTCGAAATGATATGCCCTCTTTATTTTCTTAAAATGTTTCTATTCAAAAATACGACTTAATACTTTTTTTGTTTAGTTTTGTTACTTCAAATTTAGAAAAATGAATTTCGTCATTAAAAATTGTAAGCAATGGACATCTCGTTATATAACGAGGCGGACTTCTTATATTTTATGATGATGTAAATATCAATTAATACAATATTAAAAGTCCGACTTCGCAGTTGGACTTTTTTATTTTTAGTCCACAAACGAATCAAACTTTTCAATATGACTTAAATACAAAAACAATTAAAAAGCAATCAATGAAAACGCTATTTAAAAATTATGCAGATTCTTTTAAAGGACTATCCAAAGAAGTTTGGTGGTTGTCTTTAATAACTTTAATAAATAGAGCTGGTGCCATGGTGATACCATTCTTGTCTATTTATTTGACAGAAGATTTATGTTTGTCATTTTCCAACGTTGCATGGATTATGTCTTGCTTTGGTTTGGGCTCTGTCGTGGGAACTTGGATAGGAGAAAAACTCACTGATAGAATAGGCTATTACAAAATAATGGTTTTTAGCCTATTGGCTACGGGGTTACTGTTTATTGGCATACAATACCTTACCACTTTCAAATCATTGTGCATTGGTGTTTTCACCCTTACTCTGGTAGCAGATATGTTTAGACCAGCTATGTATGTCGCCTTAAGTGCTTATAGCAAACCAGAGAATAAAACACGTAGTGTGACCCTAATCCGTTTGGCCATCAACTTGGGTTTTTCTGCTGGACCAGCTTTAGGCGGATTGATTATTGTTACATTGGGATATGCTGGTTTGTTTTGGGTAGATGGGATTACTTGCATAATAGCCTCACTATTGTTAATAAACGTCTTAAACCCTAAAAAAGCGAAGGCACAAGACAATATAATAAACGATAACCCGGAATCTGCCTATAAAGATGTTCCATTTATAGTTTTCTGTTTGGCTCTCGTACTGTTGGGATTAGTCTTTTTACAATATTTTTCGGCTATGCCATTGTACTACAGACAAGTTCATTTACTTACTGAACTTGAGGTGGGGCTATTGTTAGGAGCCAATGGCTTTCTTATCTTTATATTTGAAATGCCCTTGATCAAATGGTTGGAAAACACAAAATTCACAAAAATAGGCTTAGTCCTCTTTGGTACCATTTTAACTGGATTGAGCTTTTTAGTACTAATTCTAAGCAACTGGATAGGTGTCATTGTCATAGGAATGATATTAATGACTTTTGGAGAAATGATCGCTTTCCCTTTCGCAAATGCCTTGGCCATGGAACGAGCAAAAAAAGGAAACCAAGGAGAGTATATGGCATTGTATGCCATGACTTTTTCTTTCGCAAGTGTATTTGCTCATAATGCAGGTCTACAATTTATTGAAGGCATTGGATTTGACAATACTTGGATTATAATGACTGCCGTAAGCACCGCTTGTGTATTTTTATTGTTTAGTTTGAATGTACATATGAAAAAGAAAAGGAGATGAAATGAATTTAAATCAAATTACCATAGCATCGACAAATGTTGAAGAGGCCGTGAACTTTTACAAGATTCTAGGCTTAAAGCTCATTGTCGATGCCATTCCTCGATATGCCCGATTGGAATGCCCAGATGGAGAAGCAACGTTTTCAATTCACAAAACTGAAAAAAGGCCTAAGTCCAATGGTATCACCATATACTTTGAAGATGATGATTTGGACAAGTTGGTTGAATCTCTTCAAAAAAAAGGCATTACATTTACACAGTTGCCAGAAGACAAATCTTGGCTTTGGCGAGAAGCCCATTTGCAAGATTTAGATGGAAATGCCATCATTTTGTACAAAGCTGGTGAAAACAGAAAAAAACCACCTTGGAAAATTAATTAGCAATGAAACACATACTGACAATCTTGACCCTCCTCTTTCTATTGGGCTGCAATTCTTCTGAAAAGAGAAAAGAAATACATGCCGCAAGTCCAATTGAGACTATTTCCAAACAAGAAAAACAATATCCAAAATTAGATCCCAATCGTTATAACGTAGCGTTTTTAATAATGGATGGCGTTTACAATACAGAACTCACGGCCCCTTTCGATATATTTCAACATACCATCTTCAGAAAGAACATAAAAGCAATGAATGTGTTCACTGTTGCCAACACAGATGAAGCCATTTCATCTTTTGAAGGCATGCGCATACTTCCAGATTTCAACTATGTAAAGGACTCCTTGCCCAAAATAGACATACTTGTCGTGCCTAGTGCAGAACATCATTTAGATACCGACTTGGAAGATACGACTATGTTGAATTTCATTAAACGTGTAGACAAAGAGGCCATGTTTGTAACCTCTCATTGTGATGGCGCCTTTGTTTTAGCCAAAGCAGGGCTACTGGACAATGCAGTTTCCACAACCTTCCCCAGCGACATTGATGCCATGCAGGAAATGTTTCCAAAATTGGACATTAGAAAAAAGGTCTTGTTTGTTCATGATGGCAAATACATTACTTCTGCTGGTGGAGCAAAAAGTTTTGAGGCTGCTTTGTATCTATGCGAGTATCTCTATGGAAAGGAAGTTGCAAAAAAACTAGCTGATGGCTTGGTCATTGATTGGGATTTGAATGATGTCCCGCACCAAATTATCAAAATGGACTAGATCAGTGGCACACCTTGCAATACTCACGCTCCTTGATTTCGCCAACCAAAACACCCTTGTCGTTTTCCGTGAAGCCACAGCAATCCATAAACCCCTTTACCACTAGTTTTCTAGCTCGTTGGATTTGAGATTTCACAGTAGGCAGGTATAAGTTCAATTTTTTGGCTATTTCAGATTGTTTCATCCCTCTTATGTCCGACAAAATCAATGGTTCCCTATATTTTTTTGGCAAACCACTTAGAATTCCTCTTAGGCACTCCTTCTCCGTATGCATATGTACCTCATTTTCGAATTCTGATCCCATGCCAATCATTTCAAAGCTTTGATTTGTGGTTTTAAAGTAGTCTAGGACAACATTTCGTGCAATGGAGAATATCCATGGCTTCAATTTGGAAACATTCTTCAATGTGTCTAGTTTGGTATGGATTTTTATGAACGTATCCTGTAGTATATCATCCACAACGGCTTCATCTTTTACTTTGCTTAAGATGAATCGTTTTAAATCTTCTGAATAGTTGATCCAAATCTGTTTCGTCGTCATTTTCGATACTTATATGTATAAATTGGAGATTATCTTATAAAAATATAAAATAATCTCCGTTCTCAATTAAGAAATAAACCGTTTAACAATTGCATCCAGCACATGTGCACTTTTCACAGGTACAATTTGTGCAATCTTCTCTTTTGCATTCCGTACAATTACAAGTACATTCTTTTGTATTTTTCATAATGGTTGTTTTTAAGATTCATATAGTAGACTAAAAAATACCAAAAAAGATGCATTCTGTAGCTAAAAAAATATTGAAAACAATTTCACATCTTGACGATCGAATTGTTCTTCACCACATGTGACAATACTATCTGTGTTTTTGTTTCTCCATAAACGATAAGTTCATCTATGAACGATTCCAAGTGTTTTTGGTTTTTCAAAACCACTTCCATCACAATGTTTTCATTTCCGGTAATCCTATAACAATTAATGACCTCATCATAGGTTTTCACCTTTTCCAAAAAAGGTTTCAGCATCCCCATGAAAGCTCTTAATGTAATAATGGCCTTGAGTTGATACCCTGCTTCCAATGAGGAAATAAAGGTGTTGTAACTTTCTATGATCCCTAGGTCTTCCATCTTCTTTATTCGCTCGGAAACTGCTGGAGAGGAAATCCCAACTTGCCTACCAATTTCCACATTGGATTGTCTTGCATTTGACTGCAAACATCTTAAAATTTTCCAATTGAGAGTATCTATGCTCATTATTAAAGTAAAACTCTTAAATAAATTAATTATTAAATCAAATATACACTTTTACTTTAAAATTGAAAGTCAAATCTAAAATCTTGTCTGTATTTTTGCATATAAATCTGAAAATTAAAATGTTAGCAAATATCCCTTCACATCTTTCTGAATTGCCTATTTACAAAAAGGCCTTGGATATTTTCATATTGTCAAGACGCATCTCATCTTATATGAACAAAGATTTGGCGTCTTTGAAACCTGATGGAACAGAAGATTCTAACATTTATTTTTCTGGAGACATCATACAGCAATCCGAATCTTTGGCTCCTGAAATTCTAAAAGCTGAACTTGAACGGTATTCGGACAAGAAACTTAGACACGTCACTTCTGTAAGGTTACTCACAAATAGACTTTACAAAAACTGTAAACGCTTGGAACAGTCCAATAGCGACGGGGTGGATTTCTTACCTATTTTGAGAAAGGAATTAAAAAAATTCAAAAAACTTCAACACTCTTGGACCTTAAAGTTCTAGACTTGTATTTTTCCCATAGTTACCTAAGACACAAGCTACTATCTTCCTTACATTTTTTTGCATTTAAATTATAGACTACACAATTTACGCAACGAGAATCTTACGTTAAGAGATGCTAATAAAAAAAAGAGGTCGTCTAAAAAGTAGTTTTTAGGCGATTTTCTTTTTTGTTATTTTTTTGATATAGATTTTGGCGATGAATTCTCAAGTTAAAATCCTCAACTTAAAAAAGGCAAAGGTTAGTCCATGTTGCCAAACCATACCTTTTAAGGTCATGGGCCATTGCAATAAGCCCTATTTCCACATTTACCTTATCGATTCCTCCTAACATGAAGCGTTTGAAGCTCATGTCTTGCTTTATGTTTCCAAGAACGGCTTCTACATCCCAACGGCGTTGTTTGCGTTTTGCAATGCCTTGCTCACTGTCAAGCAATGCTTTGGCTTTGGCCTTTCAATCGCATGAGATCGTAATTTCGCTCTACAATGCGATTGTGCTTGGATTCATGGCACGGGCCTCTAAGCGGGCAGCCGTTGCAGTTCTGGACTTGATAGCGATGCATGGTTTGCTCAAAACCGTTTTTTGTCCTCTCCTCATAGTTGCCCATATTGGTCAAGGCTTGACCCATTGGGCAATGATGAGTGTCCGTATCTTCATTGTAGCATGATTGGTCTGGATGGAATGGATTCGTCTTTCCTTTCCTTTTGTCTTGCCGTTCCTTGTGGAAGCAATCGTACTTTACGCAAGCTGTAATTTCTTTGTCTTCCAAGTCGGTGTGGTTTTCTTCACTGCCATGTCCTGCATCTGCGGTAAGTGCCCCTGGAGTTTGTCGATAGCTTTCAATGTGGTCGTTGAGATGGTCTTTCAAAGTAGTCGTGTCTGCTGTGGTTTGGGCTAGTGTGCAATTGGTGAAATATTGATTGTTGGTCGAGGCTTGATCGTCATAGGCTGGTTTTAACTGACCGTTTTTCATGTGGTCGTCCTTCATGCGCATAGAGGAGGCATCCTTCTCGGTTTTACAGTAACCGTTGCGCTCTTTCAAGATGGCCTCTTGCTTTTGATGCCTAGCCATGTTTGTTGGCCAGTCCTCTTTGGCATGATTGAGCTTCTGCTTGATTCTCCCATCAATGTCCTTGCCCTTTAAAGCATCATTGATTTGGTTGATGGTGGCTTCTATCTTATCGGCATCAACAGCTTCAAGGTCTGGCGTGTTTGGGAGGTGCTGTTCGTCCTTATAGGCTTTTTCTACATAGGATTGGAGTTCTTTGAGTTGTTTTTCGATGCGCTCCTTGCTGGTTCTCATACTCTTGCCCCATGCAAAAGCGTGGCGATTGGCATTGGCTTCCATCTTGGTGCCATCTACAAAGATGCCCTTTGAGCTAATTGCTCCTTGTTCGACCAAAAGCAATGCCACTTGATGAAATATCTTTTTGGGGTGCCCTTGAAGGCCCTTACCTCCAAAATCGTCTATGGCATCATGGCCTGGTTTACTTTGTCCGCTGAGCCACATGAGATGAATGTTCTCACTCAAAGCTTGTTTATAGGTTGTGCAAATGGGCGTAGACAATAACCTTGGGTAACATCCGTGGATGATGACTCGATGTGCCGCCGCCTTTGCAACTCTTTTCTAAAGCACTAATGTCGACATGGTCGACAATCGCATTGACAATGCGTACGGGATGATTGACTGGAACCAAATCATCATAACTCGGCGGAAGTGAACTTGATTGGTCTTGGTTGCAAGTCTTAAAGACTACTTTTTTGCCCATAGCTAAAGTTACGAACTAATGCCATTTTTAACAAAAAAGACTGCCTTTTCAGACAGCCTCTTTTGAGTATTTTTAATCTAACTATAATTGAGGGACTCATTAATATTAAAGGGAGCTCTCTTATTCTAGTTTCTTTTAATTACGATTTTTTTGGTAGTAGAAAAGTTTTCTGATGCAATCTTCAATAGATAAACTCCCTCATTCAAATTGCTAACATCAACTTTTTCTTGTTCTAAACTGGAATCGAACTTATCGTCTTTAACTATTCTACCCAACATATCGAACAATTGAATGCTTGCTCCGTTTTTCAATACATTGCTGGTAGATTGAATCATAATCTCATTATCTGCCGGGTTAGGAAATATTGCAAATACCTTCTCTGCCTCAAATTCTTCTACACTCAAAACATTCGTATTGTATTCATCCTCAATGACCCCAAGGTAAGTCAATGCTCTATCTGCTTGCCCTTCAGTAAGCATATACATACAAGCATCATTCACATAATCCATGAAATTCATTGTCAAAGACTTATTTCCACACATAGTAACACTTCCTGCTGTCGGGCAACCGCCTGTTGGCCCAGTTATGTTTGGAGTATCTTCAACATAATCATCAGATCCACAACCTCCATCACCCCAAGTGTGATCCAAATTAAAAAAATGTCCTAATTCGTGAGTTACCGTACGCCCCAAATCATAAGGTGCTTGTGGTACATGACCAGTACAACCGTCTCCAGAACCAAAAAAGGATTTGGCCATTACAATTGTAGCTCCTGCTGCTGGACTTCCTCCCAATGGAGAATATCCTAAGATACCTGGTTCTAATGTTCTAATGACAAAATTCATGTATCCAGACCAATTAGCATCATGATCCATTCCATTTCCCCAGTTATAACCTATGGTTACGGCTTTTTCTCCTTCAATCAAATCTGGATCTGTGTTTGCTGGATGATTTTGAGTGGCAATTATAAATTGTATATCCAATGCTCCAGTATTTATTCCTGGATAAGAGGTACTAGCATCGTTCCATTGCGAAAGATCCTCGTTTGTCCCTCTAAAGTCATTGTTCAAAACATCAACTTGATTTTGGGCCATAGCTTCCAAACACGCTCTATCTGCCTCATTTCCTTCCACAAAATGTACAGCAACAGGAATGTAAATAGTCATTCTTCTATTACTCGTAGTTTTCTTGTTTTGCTTGAGTTTTTCTTCGAATTTAGCCTGACGAGCCTCATATTGTGCCCTAAACTCAGGATTATTCATTTGTTCTTGCATAAATGCATCCGTTCCACATGTACGCTGCTGCGCATAACCGTTAAATCCGATGAATAAGAATGCTAGTAAAAAAGTAATTTTAAAATTCATAATTTTTGTCTTTTATTGTTAAAATATTATAACAGTTTCAAAGCACTATACCCTACCAGTTTAGGTGAAACTCAATCTGGAATGAACATGTTCATTCCAGATTGAGTTTCTTTATTAAATATTATCGTCCTCTTACATGTTTCTACGATATTGCCCACCTACTTCAAACAAGGCTGATGTTATTTGTCCCAAAGAGCATATTTTACAGACATCCATCAAGGCTTCAAATATGTTTTCATTGTTTATTGCCTTGTACTGAAGCGTCTTTAACAACTCCTTCGTATCATTTGCCTCATGGAGGTTTTCCAATGTTTTTATTTGGAATGACTTCTCTTCTTCCGTAGCTCTAATAACTTCCTTGGGAACCACCGTTGGAGACCCCTTGCTACTCAAAAAGGTATTGACACCTACAATTGGAAAATCGCCATTGTGCTTCAATGTTTCATAATACAAACTTTCCTCTTGTATCTTGCTACGTTGATACATTGTTTCCATAGCACCTAAAACACCTCCTCTTTCCGTAATGCGATCAAATTCTGTCAAAACTGCTTCTTCTACCAAATCCGTCAACTCTTCGATAATGAAAGAACCTTGAATCGGGTTTTCATTCTTAGCCAATCCCAGTTCCTTGTTTATAATCAACTGAATGGCCATTGCTCTACGTACGGATTCCTCCGTAGGCGTAGTTATGGCTTCGTCATAGGCATTGGTATGCAAAGAATTGCAATTGTCGTAAATGGCATATAGTGCTTGAAGCGTAGTACGGATGTCATTGAAATCGATCTCTTGGGCATGCAAACTTCGTCCAGAGGTCTGTATGTGGTATTTAAGCATTTGAGCTCGGGCATTGGCTCCATACTTGTATTTCATCGCCTTTGCCCAAATCTTACGAGCTACACGTCCAATTACAGCATATTCCGGATCGATACCATTTGAAAAGAAGAACGACAGGTTAGGTCCAAACTTATTGATGTCCATTCCTCTCGACAAGTAATATTCCACATAGGTAAATCCATTGGACAAGGTCAATGCCAACTGTGTGATTGGGTTTGCTCCTGCTTCTGCGATATGATAACCCGAAATAGAGACTGAATAGAAATTCCTCACATTGTTTTCGATGAAATACTCTTGAACGTCTCCCATTAATCGCAAGGCAAATTCGGTTGAGAAGATACAGGTGTTTTGTGCCTGATCTTCTTTCAAGATATCTGCTTGTACGGTTCCACGAACTTGGGCTATGGTTTTCGTTTTTATGTCCAAATATACATCTGCTGGCAGTACTTGATCTCCAGTAACGCCCAACAACATCAATCCCAATCCATCATTGCCTTCGGGCAAATCCCCATTGTAAGATGGTCGTTCCTTGTCTTTGTACAATTTGTCTATTTTGGCTTGTACTTCTTTTTCCAAGCCATTTTCCTTTATGTAGATTTCACATTGCTGATCTATGGCTGCATTCATGAAAAAGCCCAACAACATAGGGGCAGGCCCATTGATGGTCATACTTACGGATGTCATTACATGTGCCAAATTAAACCCTGAATACAGTTTTTTGGCATCGTCCAAACAACAAATTGAAACGCCTGCATTACCTATTTTTCCATATATGTCCGGTCTACGATCTGGATCGTTGCCGTACAATGTAACACTATCGAAAGCCGTAGACAATCTTTTTGCTGGCAATCCTTCACTCACATAATGAAAACGCCTATTTGTTCGTTCTGGCCCTCCTTCTCCTGCAAACATTCTTGCGGGATCTTCTCCTGTTCGTTTAAAAGGATACAAACCAGACGCAAATGGAAATTCTCCAGGCACATTCTCTTGCAAGTTCCATTTCAAAATGTCTCCCCAGGCTTTGTACTTTGGCAATGCCACCTTTGGTATGTCCACTTGAGACAACGATTTCGTATGTGTCTCTATTTTTATTTCCTTGTCTCTTACTTTGAATGAATAGATTGGACTCTTGTATTTATTTACTTTCTCATCCCATCCCGTGATAACTTCCCAATTGTATGGGTCCAAGTTTAATTTCACACGGTCGAATTCTGCCAAAAGGAGTTTGATGAAATCCTTGTTTTCTTCATTGGCATTGGAATTTACCGACTCTACATCTATCCCTGCCTTATCCAATTGAGGCGTGATTTCCAAAACCGACTCTAACGCCTTATAGATTCCATATAATTTTTGAGCCACCTCCACTTGCTCATTTCCTGTCTTGTCATACGCTCGATTGTTTTCTGCTATTTCGGACAAATATCTGGTTCTACTTGACGGAATCACAAAAATCTTCTCGCTCATCTCGTCTGTGATATGGAAGCTTGATTTTAAATCTGAATTTGTTTTTTCCACCAACTTGTCCATTACCGACTTGTATAGCGTGTTCATTCCTGGATCGTTGAATTGTGATGCTATCGTACCGTATATGGGCAATTCATCTTGTGGAACATCCCACAGGTTGTTATTGCGCATGTATTGCTTCTTCACATCTCGCAATGCATCTAAAGCGCCTCTTTTATCGAATTTGTTGATGGCGACCAAATCTGCAAAATCCAACATGTCGATTTTTTCCAATTGAGTCGCTGCTCCAAACTCTGGAGTCATTACATACAATGCGACATCGCTATGTTCCATTATTTCCGTGTCCGACTGCCCTATTCCAGAAGTTTCCAAAACTATCAAATCGAATTCTGCCGCCTTCAAAACTTGTACTGCCTCATTTACATACTTCGACAATGCCAAATTAGATTGCCGCGTTGCCAAACTACGCATATACACTCGTGATGAATTTATGGCATTCATACGGATGCGATCTCCCAGCAATGCGCCTCCAGTTTTTCTTTTTGAAGGATCCACAGATACCAAACCTATGGTTTTCTCAGGAAAATCGATTAAGAAGCGACGCACCAACTCGTCTACCAAGCTCGACTTTCCTGCTCCTCCTGTTCCCGTTATTCCCAATACCGGGATCTTGGAGTCCACATTTTTGCCATGTATCTTATCTAATGTGGATTTAGCTATTTCTGGAAAATTCTCCGCCGAAGAAATTATTCTGGCTATTGCCTTTGGATTTTTGGTTTCCAAAATATCTACTTCACCATTTAAGACATCTCCTATGGCAAAATCCGATTTTTCCACCAAATCATTGATCATTCCCTGCAACCCCATTTCACGTCCATCGTCTGGCGAGTAGATTCTTGAAATGCCATAGTCCATTAATTCTTTTATTTCAGTAGGCAAGATAACGCCACCGCCGCCGCCAAAGATTTTAATGTGTTCTGCTCCTTTTTCTTTAAGCAAATCGTACATGTATTTAAAATACTCGTTATGCCCTCCTTGATATGAGGTTAGACAAATGGCATTGGCATCTTCTTGAATTGCCGTATTAACGACTTCTTCCACACTTCGATCGTGACCTAAGTGTATAACTTCTACTCCTGTAGACTGAATAATACGACGCATTATGTTTATTGACGCATCATGTCCATCAAAAAGTGCTGCTGCGGTAACTATTCTAACTTTGTATTCTGGCTTGTATGGTTTTGCTTGTATCATTCGTGATTTTTAATGCTTTTTAGTGATGCAATTTACGAAATATTCAAAAAAATAGATCGATTATATGTAATTATATAAAAAAATGATTTCTAAATATTCTTTTAAAGTGAAAAACACATTCCTCGTTTTGCGAACACATATCCTAGGTTCTGAATGCTGTCTTGTAGATAATGTGAATTTAAAATTGCAGGATTGGTATGATTGAAGTGTATGAAGATTATTTTCCCTTTTGTTTCTTTGGACTCTTTTTCAAACAACTTTACCGTTTCCACTATGAAAGGGTGAGGTACTTCGCTCATGGGCCTTGGGATTTCCCCTGCCTTGAAGAAAGTCGCATCCAAAAAGGCATAATCCACCTTTTTCACTTCTTCCACAATGTCTTTTTCCCATAACTCCCATTTGTTTATGTCTGGAATGAACAATGCCGATTTGTTTTCTCCTTCTATTTTATAACCTACGGTTTCTGAAAACTCATCTCTATGAGGCACTAAAAACGGGGTCACCTTCAAATTGTCATTCAAGACAATCGTAGAATCATTTGTGAGCTGTCTCACTGCTATGTTTTCAATGTCTATCAATTGACTCCACGGTCCGTTTTCTTTCAAGAATCGTTTCATTTTCGGCATTGCATAAATTGGAATTTGCTTTCCTCCCATTGCTTCCCTACCAAAATGCATCAGCCCTGTATAATGTCCAATGTGAGCGTGTGTCAGGAAAACACCATCAATCACACTTCCATTGTCCATATGTTCACTTCTTAAAATCCTCGTTTGTCTGGCAATGTCCGGAGTGGCGTCAAACATATATTTTTTGGTCGTAGTTTCATCTATCAGCCCAAGACTGGAAACCAACTTCCTACTCTCCTTTCCGTCATAAAATGCCTTGCAACAGTTTTTATTGCAATTTATTTGTGGATAACCAGCATCTTGTGCTGTACCAAGGATTGTAACATACTGCTTTGATTTTTCACTTAATCGTCTTTTTTCTTCAGTTTGACACCCCGAAACTAGAAGACAAAAAATTAGGCACGCTATTTGAAATGATTTCATTTGTAAAAATATATCTTTGATAAAGATAAAAAACACTTATTTATGATACGTAGATTTATAGCACTCATTTTAATTTTCAATTTAACCGCTTGTGCGGAATTACAACAAGTAGTCAATCAATTACCACAAGGAGGAGGTGTACTTAGCAATGCAGACATTGCTTCTGGATTGAGAGAGGCTCTTGATTTTGGAATTGACAAACAAGTAAGCAAATTAACCTTGAAAGATGGTTTCTATAAAAATGAATTGGTAAAGATCTTGCTCCCTGAAGAATTGAAAAAAGTTGACAAGGCATTGCGCGACATTGGGCTAGGCAGTCTTGCCGATGACGGGTTGAAAGTTTTGAATAGAGCAGCAGAAGATGCGGTAAAAGAAGCCACACCCATTTTTGTAGACGCAGTAAAAGACATCACTTTTGCCGATGCAAAGAACATCTTGTTGGGCAATGACGATGCTGCCACACAATATTTGACCGGTAAAACAGAAACAGCCTTGTATGCTAAGTTTAACCCAGTGATAAAAAATTCCTTTGGAAAAGTGGGAGCTGATCAAATTTGGGAAAACTTAATCAATAAATACAATGCCATCCCCTTTACAAACGATGTAAACCCAGATTTAACGGATTACGTGACCACGGAAGCCTTAAAAGGGGTCTATAAGATGATTGCCGTAGAAGAAGGGCAAATACGCAACAAATTGGATTCTCGTACAACTACATTGCTGAAGAAGGTATTCGCCTTACAAGATTAAACGAATAAGCTTACATACGTCAAAAAGTCCATTGTGAAATTTAATTTTGCAATGGACTTTTTATCTTAATTCACCATATTAAAGTGCTTATATAATGACGCATTCAAGCTTGCTTATTCTTCGTTCTATTTTCTTGTTCATAATTTCCTTGACTACGGCTATGCAAATTAATCACAGCGGTATGGAACAAAAAAGCAGCTTCGTTTTCTGTACGACAGCATATAAGCAAATTGGTATTACTCTTTCTTTACATCTATCTCTTTTATTGGGGCTCTCTCTTGCACATTTGCCTTTTCCTTCTTGTACAGACCATCAAAAGCAATCGTGACCTCTGTTCCATTCGTAATGGTTTCCCATAGTTGACGAACCGAACCATCCTTGTTCAAAGTCCAAGTCACGCGATGAACAAAAGGCTTCCCATCTTTATTTTTGGCTTCCTCTGTTTGTAAAATCATCTGATTATCCACCCTATTGCCTTTCAAATGCAGACTACCTCCTTGATTGTCTATCCAGATTTGCTCCCATTGTTTCTTTTCTGCATTATAAAAATTGTTGCTTGTTCCTGTATATTTCCCTTTTGCACTAATCCAATTTTCCCTCAGAATGCATTCGTCTTGAATTTTGTCTATGATATTTTTGCCTGCTACACTTCCATCCGGGTTGGTTACATTCCAAGTTCCAATCCAAAAGTCGAAAGCACTATGATTTTCCGTACAACATTTACATTTATCGTCTTGTGCGTTAACTGTCATGGAAAACATGCACAATACAAAAGTCATCAAAATTATTCTCATCGTAATGGGTCTTTATTTTAAAAATATCATATAAACTTTAATGCAAAGCTAACATTAACATAACATTATAGTTTCCGAATGATCATACCTTTATTCTCAAGTAAATTTTCTCACATTTTGCTTGAGTTACTTGTTTAACATCAATTGGAAAGCCAATCTTTAATTAGGTTGGTTTTTTTACAATTGCATATTATGTGCAAAAAACATTTTTAAGCCCTATGTGCAATAGTTTTTTTATTTTTTCACAAAACAGAACATAACACTTTAAAAAATAACAAGTTACCTTTTAATTTCCCAATAATTAACGTATCTTTAATACGTAGTCCAATTAATACAAAGATGAAACGCAAAGACATTTTAAAGCAACATCAACAAAAACTCAACAAGCGTTACAAACAACTTGTAGATCAAGCTTATGATTTACGTCAAACAGATCATGCGTTGAGTGATGTTTCCGAATACAAAGCAATGAAGTTGCTAAATAAATTAAACAAATTGAAGTTTCTTTCCAGAGAAAGTTCACAGCCTATTTCTTAGAGCTTTGAAATAATCGAATGCTTTCGCCAATCTGGATCCGTACCATGAAAAATATTCTCCATCTACGTATATCGTCTTTGCATGATGAGATGCTCGGCCAATCTCGAAAGCGTGTTCATCCTTGAATGGATAAGGTTCGCTTGACAACAAAACCAATTCCGGGTCTCCTTCCAATCTTATTTTTTTCAATTCGACTTCTGGATATCGTTCTAAATTGGAATATATGTTGTCAAATCCATTGAGTTCTAACAAGTGGTTGATGAATGTCGAGTTTCCTGCCACAATCCATGGCTTTCTCCATATGAAATAGGCCACTTTGAAAACAGGTTTGTCCTTTATGAATGTTTCAAAGTCCTTTAAATTGAATCTTATCTTATCTGAAATCTTGTTTGCCTCCGTTCTTTTGTTGAATAACATGCCGTATTGTGAAATCAACTCCAAACTATCTTCGATTGTGAAAATATCTGAAACGTGTACTGGGGCGATGTCTTCACATGCTTCAACTATTTCCTTGGTATTTTCTTCCTTGTTGCACAAAATCACATCTGGATTCAAGGCTTTTATCTTTTCAATTTTAATTGCCTTTGTTCCTCCTACAATGGTTTTCGTGCTTTTTAAATGATAGGGATGCACGCAGAATTTAGTAATTCCCACAATGCTATCTTCCAATCCCAAATCGTAAAGCAACTCCGTTTGGGAAGGCACAAGGCTTATGATACGCTTAGGAGGGCCCTTAAAAGAAACCACACGCTTCATTTGATCTTGAATTTCCATAATCATTTAGCCCCTTTTAAAAACAACAAACTATTCACCATTTAAAACTCCTTCCATTTGCAGTTGCAATTCTTTCGCTTTATCTGCAGCCGCCTTGGCAAAATCCTGGTCTTTGGACGCATAGATGATTCCTCGTGATGAATTAATCAACAAACCAACATTGTCGTTCATACCATATTTGCATACATCCTGCAAGTTTCCTCCTTGTGCTCCCACACCTGGCACCAGCAAGAAAGAATCTGGAACAATGTTCCTTATTGCTTCAAAATATTCAGCTTTCGTGGCTCCTACCACATACATCAAGTTTTCTGAATTCTTCCACGTCTTCGAGGTTTCCAATACTTGCTTGTATAGTTCTTTCCCTTCCACTTCTTTTGTTTGGAAATCGAAAGCCCCCACATTGGAGGTCAATGCCAACATGATGGTATGCTTGTCCTTGAATTTCAAAAAGGGCTCTACCGAATCTTGTCCCATATATGGTGCCACGGTTACGCTATCGAACTCCAAATCTTCGAAAAAAGCCTTTGCGTACATTGTACTCGTATTCCCGATGTCACCTCGTTTTGCATCTGCAATCGTAAAAATTTCAGGATACTCCTCATTTATATATTTAATTGTTTTTTCCAATGATTGCCAACCTTTAAGCCCATAAGCCTCATAGAATGCCGTATTTGGCTTATAACTAACGCATAGATGGTGTGTAGCGTCTATTATCTCTTTATTGAAAGCGAATATAGGATCCTCTTCCTTTAAAAGGTGAGATGGTACTTTATTCAGGTCGACATCCAACCCTATGCATAGAAAAGATTTCTTTTTTCTTATTTGACTGACAAGATCTATTGTATTCATATTATTGCTTATACAAAATTACATTGTCTTTACTTTCAAGTAAAAACTTCTTTATTTTCAAAATTGATTGGGACAAATATAATAGTATTTGGATTTCACATCCATAAAATATAGAACAAACCTTTATTCCTTTTAAAACTGAAATAGCAATGTTCCCTTTATATCTTCTTCATTCACAAATCCAAAATACCTAGAATCCATTGAATTGTCTCTATTGTCTCCTAGAAAGAAATACTTGCCTTCGGGCATCTTTATTGGTCCAAAGCTATTAACATTCCAATCTTCATTCTCAAGGTTTTCAATATTGATGTCACTAGGCAAAGCATTTTCTAGGTTTTCAACTAAATACTTCTCAATTACAACATTTGTAGTAGCCACAAAATCCTCATTCAACGTTACTGCGATGCTATCTGATTTCAATGGAATGCCAATAATACCTTCATCTTCGTCCACAATGGCTTTGATGTGGTTTTCATAATCGGTTTCATGAAGTTTGTACATCCTTCTAAGATTCAAACGATCGTCGACATTCTTTCCATTCACATAAAACTCCCCTTTCTTACATTCCAAGACATCTCCTGGCATGGCAATGAGTCTTTGCACTATTGTTAGATCTCCAAGATTGAATACGTCATCTTTTCTTTGATAGTAAGAGAACTCCATATGCTTTGGGGATATGAGATTGGATCCGACAAAGCGTGTATTGTACTTTAAATTGGGTTCTGTTCCATAACTAGAAACGGCATACAACCTCAAAGCTCCCGTAATTCTAGCCAATACCATAAGAATCAACGCCAGTACGATTATATTTATCAATAGGTTTTTCTTCATAAAAAAAGCCTCTAAAAAAGAGGCTTGCATATTTTAAATGATGTCGCTATTTGCCTTTAACTTCTCAGTGTTCTCGGCTAGCATCAATTCGTCTATGATTTTCTGAATGTCCCCATTCACTATGTTAGACAAATCGTAAAGTGTCAAACCTATTCTATGATCGGTCACACGTCCTTGTGGGTAGTTGTATGTTCTAATTTTCGCACTACGATCTCCAGAAGTTACCATAGATCCTCTTTTCTCGGCATCTTCGGCATTCTTTTTTGCCAATTCCATTTCGTATAGACGTGAACGCAGCACCTTGAATGCTTTTTCCTTGTTCTTATGTTGCGATTTCTGATCTTGACATTGTGCCACCAAACCTGTTGGAATATGGGTTAAACGTACCGCTGAATATGTCGTATTCACAGATTGTCCTCCTGGACCGGACGAACAGAAAAAATCCACTCTTACTTCCTTGGGGTTTATTTCTACGTCAAACTCCTCTGCTTCAGGAAAAATCATAACGGTTGCAGCACTTGTATGTACACGTCCTTGTGTTTCTGTTTGTGGCACACGTTGTACACGGTGTACTCCTGCTTCGAATTTCAAAGTCCCATACACATCTTCTCCACTTACCTCGAATTGAATTTCTTTAAACCCTCCATTTGTTCCTTCACTAAAATCGACAGTACTTACGTTCCACCCCTTTCCTTCACAATACTTGGTGTACATTCTAAATAGATCCCCTGCAAAAATACTGGCTTCATCTCCTCCTGTTCCTGCTCTCAACTCCACCACTGCATTTTTAGAATCCTCAGGATCTTTAGGTATTAAAAGTACCTTTATCTCTTCTTCTAATTTAGGTATGGCTTCTTTGGCTTCTTCCAATTGCATTTTGGCCATATCCACCATTTCGGCATCGCTACCATCTGCAATTATCTCGTCAGCTTCGGTTATGTTGTTCGCATACTCTATATATTCTTCACGCTTACCCATCAGGATACGCAAATCTTTGTATTCTCTATTTAGTGCAACATATCTTTTTTGATCCGTAATGATATCGGGTTGTATTATCAAGTCACTTACCTCATCAAAACGCTGTTTTACTATTTGTAATTTCTCTAACATCTATCTATAAAATTGTAAGGCAAAAGTACGATAATTTATGAAATTGCAATGATTTATAATTCCTTTAGGACTTTAGAAAATATTGCATGCATTTTTTCGTTATACAATATATGCTAAATCAATTTCGCGCAATATTATATTATTATAGACCTTTGGCTTTATGGTCTTTTATAATCACTTTTTTCATCACAGTGATAAAGCCCATTATTATTCTTGCCATCATAACGAAATTATTCGCTGTCATCTTGCTTTTGTTGCTATTGAAAGACAATCGGGTAAGACGTAAATTGAAGTTCTATAAAATCGTTGGATTATCCAACATAAAACTGTTTGGCACCCTATACCTTTTGGATTGCATAATAACCATCCCCTTTTTAATACTTCTAAAAAACTTTACTTAGCCCTTTAAAAGTCCAATGTTACACCTATCCCTATTTGTTGTTTCCATTGTATTTTAGCTCCTTCTTCAGCATATTCTTCACCATCGACCACCTCTACTGGAGTCTTGGTATCGTTATCGTATTTTAAATGCGATCCCAAAGTAGCTTTGACAAACTGGTTTACCTTGAAATCAAAATTGATTTCCCAATTCACATCTATGTTTCCAAAACTATTGAAATAATCGGTATATAGGCTTACTGCATTTTTCAGTGCTATATTTTCAAATATCACGGTTTCGTAGGCCTTGTTATTAAAACGCCTACTTCTGCTCTCACTTCTTCTCCTTCCACCATAACATTTCCCTCATCGTCCACAATAGCTGGTTCTACCCCAAAAGCTCCAGCATTCGCCAAGTCATCATCCAAGACAAAGGTTCCTTTTAGGGTAAGCGGTGAAAAGTATAGTGAAAATGTCTCTATATCTCTTCCATACTCCATTCCTGCTCCAAAAAACAAATACCCAGGAGCCATGAACTTAGAGATTGGTTTGGTGGTATTTGGATATGCGTATCCATTTGTGAATTGCGACTTGAAATTGAACTTCGCAGTATAATACCAATTCGTAAGACTATCCATCTTATATCCCAAACTGGAGTTTATTTCTATTAAATCATCCGTTTTCCTTACATTTTGTACTTGTTGCTTGTTAATTCCATAACGCCCAGAAACCTTATTGAGCCATATTAAATCCAGATTTTCATGTTCGTACTTTAAAGTAGACAATACGCCTAACAATGCTGATACTGAATTTACTCCTCCTGAGTTCCAGTTTACGAAGGCAACTTCATTCAAATCGAGGTTTATTTTATTTTTTTGCTCCCAAGGCAGGCTAACTTTAAGGGTATCTGCTTTTACAACTAAAGAATCCGACTGGGCCATTGTCAATTGAAGAGACAATGTCAGTAGAAAAAACAATGTTTTTTCTCATTAAACATTGATGAATTAAAAAAGGCAATTGATTTATTTTGACTTAGTAATCAAACTCTCCAAATTCGCTTTTAATGGTAAGTTTTTTTGTTTCTGAAGTTTCTACTCGACCTACTACTTTTGCGTTTACATTATAGCTTTTGGATATGGCAACAATGTCTTCTGCAATTTCTGGCGACACATATACTTCCATTCTATGTCCGCAATTAAATACTTGATACATTTCTTTCCAATCGGTTTTGGACTGCTCTTGTATCAACTTGAAAAGTGGTGGCACTTCAAATAAATTGTCTTTTACGATATGCAAGTCATCTATGAAATGAAGTATTTTTGTTTGTGCTCCACCAGAACAATGTACCATTCCGTGAATATCCTTGCTCGTATGTTTTGACAATATCTCTTTTATGATTGGTGCATAGGTCCTTGTAGGAGACAACACCAATTTACCTGCATCTATTGGAGCATCTTCTACTGCATCCGTCAACTTTACTTGCCCAGAATACACCAAGTCTGAAGGCACCTCTGGATCAAAACTTTCTGGATAGGACTCTGCCAAATACTTATGAAATACGTCATGTCGTGCAGAGGTAAGCCCATTGCTTCCCATACCTCCATTGTATTCCTTCTCGTAAGTGGCTTGTCCAAAGCTTTCCAAACCTACGATGACATCTCCCTCCTTTATGTTTGCATTGTTTATGACATCCTTGCGTTTCATTCGTGCCGTTACCGTAGAATCTACTATTATGGTTCTTACAAGATCTCCAACGTCTGCCGTTTCTCCTCCTGTTGAATGTATTGTTACTCCGAATTTCTTGAGTTCTGAGATTAATTCTTCCGTCCCATTGATTATTGCAGAAAGGACTTCTCCTGTTATCAAGTTTTTATTTCTCCCGATTGTTGACGACAACATGATGTTGTCTGTCGCTCCAACACAAAGCAAATCGTCGATGTTCATTATGAGTGCATCTTGGGCAATTCCCTTCCATACGGAAACATCACCTGTTTCTTTCCAATACATATAGGCCAATGCACTTTTTGTTCCAGCTCCATCCGCATGCATTATCAAACAATAATCTTCATCGTTTGTCAAATAATCCGGGACTATCTTACAGAATGCTTTAGGGAACAAACCTTTATCTATGTTCTTTATTGCATTGTGCACATCCTCCTTGGATGCAGATACTCCTCTTTGACTATATCGTTTACTTATTTCGGAACTCATAATATCGTATTGTTTTGCAAATATATTTATAAAAGAAAAGCACACAAATTAAATGGTGTGCTTTTGCAATTAATTTATATTATTGATACTATTTCCAATCTGGCATCTTGGCATCTTCAATGAGTATGGCTCTTGTATCGATTATTCCAATTTCTATGATTTCCAAATTTCTTTGGGAAATCCCATCATTGGACGTATTTACATAAATGAGTTTTGCTTCATTGGGTGAAAAGCGAGGGTCTAAGTCATTTGTTCCTGCTGGCTTGTCCAAAGAGACATTTGTGGCAATCATGGAGGGCAAGTCATAAATGAACATATGAGTGTTTAATTGCCTATACTCCGTATTCTCATTTTCAGAAACATCTCTTGTATACAGTAGTTT
This sequence comes from Bizionia sp., assembly GCA_020631395.1. Classification (GTDB taxonomy): domain Bacteria; phylum Bacteroidota; class Bacteroidia; order Flavobacteriales; family Flavobacteriaceae; genus JAHDHI01. Next base: position 14,580 of record JAHDHI010000022.1, on the reverse strand, counting down.
GTTTCCATCGAAAGAAAAATCCAAACCACCTGCAGCCCCATCTAGACCCGTCAAAATTGTATCCTGTACCGTCCCTGTAGTGTTTATCGTGTATATTTCTACATTGTAGCCATCACTATCATTTGTCTTCACGGCTATTTTTGACGTATTTTCATTCCAATCCACTTCCGTAACGAAATTCCCATTGGAGGTTTGATGCATTTCTTGCAATGAAGCTCCATTGGCATTTATTTGATATAGCTTATCGAAATTGGGGTATAGTATCTGGGTATCGTTACTTTTCCAAGAAAAGTCCAATTCTTCCAAATTGAATCCAGTGACGCCTATCGTATTGGTTACTTGATAGACATTGGAACCATCCAAATTCATCGTATAGATGTGGGTTTCCCCTCCATTGGATCTTAAAAATGCGATTTTGTCTATGTTATTTGCCTTCCTTGGCCTCCAACTATTTGAAGATTCTGAGGTCAACTGAAACTCATTCCCTGCTTCGTCTGTTGAAAAAATAACATTGTTGCCATTTATCTTTCTAGTAAAGAAAATCCTGTTTTCTGGGTATTGAAGTGTTTTAAAGTTGAAGACCCCACTCAATACAGGATCGTTTATACCATCCGATGCGGACACTTGCCAAAAGTATTTGGCACCATATAGCAATCCTGAAACTGTAAATGTCGTATCCGTTATATCCGTATATTCCAAGACGTCCGAGTTTTGATCGTTCAATATTTTCAATGCATAGGTCAAATCATCTTCTTCTGGATCGGATCCAGACCAAGTGAGTTCGACTGAAACTTCTGTATTTATAGCATCATTGGCTGGACTGATTAGAATAGGGGCATTTGGAGCATCGTTGTTTGCTGTTTCCACATCCAGTTCAAAAATAAGGCTCGTGCTACTATCCTCTGTTACCGATACAGCTTCAAAAACCGTTAGATACCCTTCTTTTTCTGCTTGTACGGAATAATTACCTACATCTACAGAAGGTATGGAAAAATTACCATTGAGATCAGTAAATATAACACTCGTTCCAGGATTGGTACTTATCTTCACATTTTCCAAAGGTGTATTGTCACCAATGGTCACCACTTTTCCCAATATGCGTCCTTCTCCCGTTATTGAAATTTTATCTTCACTACAATTAAAGAATAGTAGTAAGAATATTGGCAGATAAATATATTTCATATTTGCTTTCATCTTTTTCAATTTTTGCATGCTTATTCTCTAATTTTTCTATTTACGTGCTTTCTTTTTCGCCCTGTTCTTTTTCCTAATCTCCTTAAGTTCTCTTTTTACTCTTAGCTCCTCCAGTTTCCCTTCATCAAGCTTCTTGTTCTTGCGTTTGGAGAAGTAATAGTTTATTCCTATTCCTGCTCGGTAATATGTATCACTGCGTTTTCCTGCGTCTATAAAGTCCAGTTCATCACTAAACACATAATTGTAATCGACAAACATATGCAAGCCTAGCTTTTTAGACAACAAGTATTCCAGCCCTATTCCAGCTTGAAACTTTGGATCTACGGAAGTAAGGTAGTTCGCCGCGTTGACTCCTCCTCCCAAATAAAGCAATGGTGTGAATTGATCTTGAGGCAGCACTATGTATTCCAAATTGAAATCCAAAGACATATAGCCTTCATTCAAAAATTCCTTGTTGGATAGATTGAACTTATAATAGGTCGTATTGAAGTTTAAACTTGGCGACATTCGGAACTTGAATCCGGATCTACTATTGAATTCCGGTTGTGCATTTGGCAAATCCCCGTCCATGAGAGTGGTTCCCAATGCTCCGGTAAAAGCCACTTTGCTTCTCCGCTCCGTCAAATAGCGATCGTACAAGGCAGTTGCATTGGCTTCCTCCTCTTCCGCCTCATAGGCTTCAACAAGAGCTTTTGTTTCTTTTTCATTCAATTGTGGTTTCCACAAATTGTCCTTTATACCTTCGATGATCAGGGACTCCACTGCTTTCTCTATAGACTCTTTCAATGCCAATTGCACGGGCTCATTCTTTGTGAACCCTACTTCTGCCTCCAGCAAGCGTTGAAAATTGACATACTTGAATAAGTTTGCAGAAACGGCTTGTGACAAAATGGTCTTTGATATATATACCGTCTTGAGAATCTTTCCGCTCGATGTGGAGACTGCCCTTAAGTATACCGTAATCCGATCTTGCCTGTATTGAGATGATATTCCTGTCCCAAAATACCTTGCTCCAGATCCTCCTGTTACAATGTTGGTATCATAGGAAATGACTCCTCCTTCCAATAGTATTCCTGCATAGAGAAGAGGGGGCAACTGTGGCTCGTTGGGATTTTTGTTCTTTCTGTATTCGTCTCTTGTGGATCGAATAATGTTTCTTTCATTTAGAAGGTTTCCCAAATTCTCCCTTTCTATTGGAGTAAACCATTTGGAATCTTCCAACGCCTTTATCAGTATCGTTGTTGCTCCTTGGGACACTGCCGTGCTGAATGTACTACCATTTTCGACCGCCTTGTACTGCCCTGTCTGGTCTTTAAAGTTGTACACTCCTGCAACTACGGGCTTTTGAGGCAACGGAAACTCCTTGAGCGCTTTGGTTACTTCATTTTCTTCTCCTATTCTTGCTTCTTGTCGTGTTATGGGTTGATTGAAATATGTACCACAACTTGAAAGAATGAAAAGCAAAATAACAGCGTAAACAGACTTACGAGTAAATATCATATTATTTTTTAGTTGTTGTTAGGGACTATAATTTGGGTTTGTTCTCCTGTGTTTGTATCCAAAATATTAATGACAAGACCTTCTGCCGAATCAAATATCTCCAAAGAGAGTGTTCCAAAGGTAAAGGTTCCTTCTTGCAAGCCATCTCCCAATTGCGCATTGAAAAGTGTTCTGGATAGCTGTCCTAGAAGTTGTCTGTTCAGGTTTTCTGCAAATTGCTCCAACTCGGATTGATTGTCACGAGTTGCCGCATTGGGATCCGTGAAACTATTTTGAGCATTGGCTGAATTCAACAACCAAGTGTAATTGAATGTATCCCCACCGAATGCTGGATTTACAGGTTTGTATGCCAACTGTTGGCTAAAACCAAAATAGCTTGTTAAGAACAACACTAGGAATAATAGTTTTTTCATCTGTTTGTGCTTTGATTTTTTTCTGATCATCACATGCAATCGCATGGTACGACCCCTTTTGGGTTATGTTTCTCAATCTTCAACTCAAATCAATCTTCACATACCTCATCAATACCGTTTTATCGTTTTGGATTCCTTTTCCAATCTTTTAAAATGGTTATATACTTTTTTGATTGCAATGTCATTTATTGCCACCAAGTAATCATTTCTGGGTCTCACGAAAAACGAATAGACCGTCTGATCTCCTACGATGACTTCTATCTTAGTATTGGAACCTATTGACAGCACTTCCTTGATGGTCACCACCTTGCTACCATTGAGGTTGTTCCTCGAATACAAAGCATAGAACAACCTATAAAAATCCCTTCCCGGTTTTGTTTTGGTGTCCTCTACCACAATACCTCTCAGCTCCACTCCATCCTTGGATTGATCATCCACATCTTTTGAAGTATCCTCCCTTTCTTTTAGCGTCTTTATGAGCTTCTGCTTGGAATCGATGTCATCCCCCTTGTCGTTCAAGACTATTCTATCTTGCCCAATTATCTTGTCGTCTAGATTATAAATAAGCAACAATATAATGATTTTATCCTTTTCATTTGTATTGATGGTAGTCGAGGACAATTCCTTCTTTTCATCTGGATATAACACAATCCTACCACCTTGGTCATTTTTTGACCGATTGGAATTCCCAACACTTGTTTTGATTACCGACAACTTGTACCTAAGGCTTTGATTTATCTCCGTCTTGTTGAAAGCCGTACCTGTAACCTTTACAAATTCGTTATTGGTCTCAACTTGTATTTTAGCTTCGACCTCATCATTGTATCTGTTTTGAGAAAAACCAGACAATGAAAAGAAAAGAAAAGAAAGAAAAATTATGGGCTTTCCAAGATATACCTTCATAATTCAATCTTATTAGTTAAAATTTCTCACGATAATCGTTTGGTTCTGCCCTTGCATGGACACCTTTAATTTTTCTGAAATGGAATTAGCTCCAAACAGCGTTAAATTTTGGTTGTTGCCACTTTGGCTTACTTCTATGTCATGTAATTCGTTTTTGAACACATTGTAGTCAAAAACCGTATTGTTGTTGCCTATTTGAAATATGGATTCATCAATACGCTTACTTCCAACATTTACATCCAAGATGTTATAATTTCCTATCTGGACATATTGAATATTGCTCTCATTGGAAGATGTCACTGAGCCAACTTCATTATTATCCCCTATTTGGGTAATGAATACAGTATTTTGTGAAAATAGACTTCCATCTTCTGCGGTAGCATTCGCATTTTGATTGGACAAGAAGTTATGCTGTGATGCTTCATTGCCGATACTAGACAAACTAGAAGCCCTCTCATCGTTTCTATTTTCAAAAGTCTGAGCCATAAGAGCGCTACTTGTTCCAACAAATAATATGACCAAAATTATTTTAATTGCAATTTTCATATCTAAATGTTTTATGCTCCATAAACTTCCAAGCCTTAATGATTTCCATTAAAGACTTATGGGTTTAAAAAGGTATAAGAGCATTTTTAAGTGCTCTTATACTCTTTAGCTATTATTATTATTTCTGTTTTTTAAAAAATCTCCTATAATATACCTTAGTCGTTTTGAGTAACTGAAGAAATATTACCATTGCCTATTTGATCTACCGTACTTACATGAGAATTACCGTTTTGATCAACAATGCTGTTGTTGCTATTCCCTTGTTGGTTAACCATACTTGAGTGACTTAAACCATCTTGGTCTACAGTACTTGTGTTGAAGTTACCATTTTGAGTCACCGTAGACAAGTGCAAATCTCCCAATTGAGAAACTGTACTGGAGTTTAAATTCCCATCTTGGTCTACCATTGAATCGTTGTCATTTCCTGTTTGAGTAACTTGACTTCCATTTCCTGTTCCATCTTGATCTACATCTGATGTATTGGAATTTCCATTTTGCTGTACATTACTGTTGTTCAAGTTACCGTTTTGAGCAACATCCGAATCATTCAAATCTCCTACTTGTTGTACGAAAGACCCATTGAGATTCCCCATTTGAGATACATAGGACTCATTGTCATTACCAAACTGTCCTTGTATGGATGCATTTGCATCTCCAATTTGAGTCGTTGTGGAAATGTTCGCATTACCTGATTGAATTACCAAACTTCCGTTAAGATTACCAGTTTGATCTACATCACTGTTATTGTCATTTCCATATTGCCCAGTACCTGCATAGTTTTCATCACCAGTCTGATCGATGTCTGAAACATTATTATCTCCTATTTGCTCATTTTCAGCAATGTTCATGTTTCCTGTTTGAGAAACATCACTGTCATTGCCATCTCCTTGCTGATCAATTCTCGAAGAATTGTCATCACCAGCTTGAGCAACGTTCGCATCATTGGAATCACCCAATTGATCTACATCACTATCATTCGCAACACCTTGTTGTAACACCACATTGTTGTTGTTGTCTCCCGTTTGGTCTACATCTGAAGTATTGGACTCTCCCAATTGAATTACAGAAGAACCATTTCCATCTCCTGTTTGAGTTACAGATGATGTGTTGCCCAAGAGAGAACCTCCGTTATCCTGTCCTACAAAAGAGGTGTTGCCATCTCCTTCTTGCATCACCGTGCTCACGTTGTTGGATCCTGAGTACCCTTGAAGCACAACTGAATCGTTGTTGTCCCCTATTTGGTCTACATCGGAGTTGTTGCCGTTACCCCATTGATCTACATAAGAGCTGTTGCTGTTTCCTGTTTGATCCACGTCGGAAATGTTGCCATCCCCATCTTGCCATACGAAAGAGCCATTGCCGTCTCCTGTTTGAGATACCGCAGAATCATTGTTGTCTCCTTGTTGCAATACCTGAGATGCATTGGAATCTCCTATTTGAGCTGTGTCAGAAGCATTGTTGTCTCCTTCCTGGTCCACGTTGCTATCGTTGGTATTTCCTTGTTGAAACACAGTGTTGTTGTTGTTGTCTCCCGTTTGGTCTACATCTGAAGCATTGGACTCTCCCAATTGAATTACAGAAGAACCATTTCCATCTCCTGTTTGAGTTACAGATGATGTGTTGCCCAAGAGAGAACCTCCGTTATCCTGTCCTACAAAAGAGGTGTTGCCATCTCCTTCTTGCATCACCGTGCTCACGTTGTTGGATCCTGAGTACCCTTGAAGCACAACTGAATCGTTGTTGTCCCCTATTTGGTCTACATCGGAGTTGTTGCCGTTACCCCATTGATCTACATAAGAGCTGTTGCTGTTTCCTGTTTGATCCACGTCGGAAATGTTGCCATCCCCATCTTGCCATACGAAAGAGCCATTGCCGTCTCCTGTTTGAGATACCGCAGAATCATTGTTGTCTCCTTGTTGCAATACTTGTGAATCATTGGAATTCCCATCTTGATCCGTGTCAGAAACGTTGTTGTCTCCTTCTTGATCTTCATCAGAAACGTTGTTATTTCCAATCTGACTTACATCTGAATCATTTCCATCTCCTGTTTGGTCGATGTCACTGTTGTTGTCGTTTCCTTCTTGATTTGCACTTGCAACGTTGTCATCTCCAGTCTGAGTAACGGAAGATACATTGTCATCTCCCAATTGATTAACTGTACTGGTGTTATCGTCTCCTGTTTGAGTTACGTCGGAATCATTGGTCATTCCTGTTTGGGTAACCGTAGAAGCATTACCCGATCCTGTTTGATTGACATCACTGTCATTCATCTGTGCGAACATCATAGTACCACACATTAGCGCTGCTGCGCTTAGCATAAGTTTTTTCATTTGTATATGGATTATTAATTAATAGCTATACCAAATATAGATAATTAATTTTATGAAAAAATTAAAACTCTTAAAATTTAGCGCATTTCGTCGTTATTTTCGACGATTTCATAACTTGACTCGACAAAGCACATCTCCAGAACAATCATTCGGTTTTAACATTCACTAAACCAATAACTTAAAAAGAAAATTCTCACAAAAAACAAATAAAACTCGTCCTTTTACGAAATGACCAAAGGCATTACCGTTTCCTTCTTACAAAACTTTACTTACACGATTAATCCTAAAATTATCATCATCTTACAATAGAATTGTTATTGTTGTCAATTTGATCAACATAAGAATCATTGCTATCTCCACATTGAACTACTTGAGATCTATTGGAATCTCCTTTTCGATATTTTTCAACAGACTCTATCGATTCTTGTAAAAAAGCGAGCTACCTGATAGGCATTGAACTTGAATGCAAAAAATAACAAAATGAAGCCCATTCTTAATCTAATCATCTAGAAAAGATGCAGGCATTTCAAAATGCCTGCATCTTTTCTAGATATAATAATTTTTCCTCAATGTGATCTTAATCAACTTGCGTAACCACGGATATGTTTCCGTTACCAACTTGATTTACCGTACTCGCATTTAAATTTCCATTTTGAATAACCGTTGACAAATTGGAATTTCCCGTTTGCGCCACCTCACTTAAATTGAGATCTCCCTTCTGATAGACAGTAGACCCATTGAGGTTCCCTGTCTGTGTTACCGTACTATAATTTTCTTCACCATCTTGATCCACATCGGATGTGTTGAGATTTCCTACTTGTAGGGTCATACTATCGTTCGAATCTCCTATTTGATCCACAGAGGAAACATTGGCATTGCCTTCTTGAGTAGTCCCTTGCCAATTGCTGTCTCCAGTTTGATAGACATAAGACTCATTGCCATTGCCCAGTTGCAACGTCGAGGAAACATTGTAATCCCCCGTTTGGCTTTTATCCGAGTAGTTGTTGTTTCCCGTCTGCTGTACATCGCTTACATTACAAATCCCTATTTGATCCACATATGAATAATTGTCATTTCCAACTTGACCTACATATGAATCGTTATGATCTCCATATTGACATACTATGGACTCATTGTCGTTTCCTATTTGATCAACATCGGAATCGTTGCTGTAACCTATCTGAAGTACATCTGACATATTGTAATCTCCTATTTGATCTACATTAGAAACGTTTTCATCTCCATCTTGAGCCACAACTGAGAGGTTTCCATCACCACATTGATTCACGTAGGAATGATTGTCATTCCCTGTTTGTGACTGGTTGGACGTATTGTCGTCCGAACCATCGACGCCACCAAGTTGATCATTGTGAGCATAATTGTTGTTTCCTGTTTGATCCACAGTACTTACATTACCATCGTTGGTTCCTGATCCCGTAACAAATCCTTGATGGATGTGCGACTCATTATCATTACCTGTTTGGGTAGCTACGGTCGTGTTACTTTCTCCCAAAGAGTCTACGTCCGAGTCATTGCCAACTCCATCTTGCGTAACCGTGTTTGTGTTTCCATCTCCCCATTGGTCTACGGCGGAGTTGTTTGTCATTCCTGTTTGTGAAACAGTCGAAGCATTGACATTACCATTTTGAGTAACATCGCTGTTGTTAATTTGTGCGAACATCATTGTACCACAAATTAACGCTGTTGCGCTTAGCATTGTTTTTTTCATTTTTATATGGATTATTAATTAATAGTATATTAAAAATAGATATCTAACAGTGTAAAAAATCGAACACATCTCATTTCATTGACATTTTCGACAATCTGAATACCCAACCCGACAAAATACATCCAATTCTACAATCTGAATATTCTGACAGATAAAACACATCGAATGAATAGTTACTCAATATCAATCAGTAAAAAAATCAATGATTTACAAGGGAGAATTATCCCAAAACTGTAGAACCCAAACTTTTACTTGGTAAACAGCAATTCCCTGTATTTTGTAAGCGGCCAAAGCTCGTCATCCACCAACAGTTCCAACTTGTCACAATGGTAACGAATATCGTCGAACAAGGGCTTCACCTTATCACAATAGGCCTTTGCCTTGGACGTAACATCTTCTATTGAATTTGCCTTCTTACGCATATTGGTCATCTTTGTGACCGAATCATTGATGGTAACTATATGGGAGGAAATCTCTTCGATTAAATCCAATTGAGCCTTAGCCACTTTTTTGAATTCCGTTTCTCCATATATCTCTTTCAACCCTTTTGCGTTTTCAATCAGGATGTTTTGATACTTGATCGCAGTTGGTACGATATGATTCCTAGCAATGTCACCAAGCACACGTCCTTCTATTTGGATTCGCATGATGTAATCTTCCATTTCAATCTCATAACGCGCTTCCACCTCCACTGCATTCATGACTCCCAACTCTTCGTAAATGGCTTTTGCCTTTTTGGAGATTTTCACTTCCAGTGCCCCTGGAGTGGTCTTGTTGTTGCTTAATCCTCTTTTCTTTGCTTCTTTCTCCCATGCCTCTCCATAACCATTCCCTTCAAACAAAATGGTCTTGGATTTCTTTATGTACTCTCTCAATACGTTAAAGACGGCATCATCTTTTTTCATGTCCTTTTTCTCTATTAGCGCATCCACTTCTGTTTTAAACGCCATCAATTGCTTGGCCACTATGGAATTCAACAAGGTCATTGGGTTTGCACAATTGGCCTTGGATCCAACCGCTCTAAACTCGAACTTGTTTCCCGTAAAGGCAAAAGGAGACGTTCTGTTCCTATCGGTATTGTCCAATAGTATCTCTGGAATCTTTCCTACGACATTCAATTTCAAATCCGTTTTCTCCTCTGGTGACAATTTTCCACTTGTTACATTCTCCAGTTCATTCAAAACCTTGGTCAACTGTTTCCCTATGAATACGGACATAATTGCTGGAGGGGCTTCATTCGCTCCCAAACGATGATCATTGCTTGCCGATGCGATTGCTGCCCTTAACAATTCCTCATTGTCATTCACTGCTTTTATAGTATTGACAAAGAAAGTCAAGAACTGAAGGTTGCTCATTGGTGTTTTTCCCGGACTCAGCAAATTTACTCCAGTATCGGTACTCAAACTCCAATTGTTATGTTTACCGGAACCATTTATTCCCGCAAAGGGTTTCTCATGAAACAATACCTTGAAATTATGTCGTTCAGCAACTTTGTCCATGACATCCATCAACAAGGCATTGTGATCTACTGCCAAATTTGCCTCCTCATATATTGGCGCCAATTCAAATTGATTTGGAGCCACTTCGTTATGTCTTGTCTTTACCGGTATGCCCAATAGCATGCATTCCGTTTCCAAATCCCTCATATAGGACATGGCCCGATTGGGAATGGTACCAAAATAATGATCATCCAATTGCTGCCCCTTTGCTGAGGCATGCCCCAACAATGTTCTTCCTGTCAATAGAATGTCTGGCCTGGACGACACCAAAGCGCTATCTATTAAAAAGTACTCTTGCTCCCATCCCAATGACGCATTTACCTTCTTGACATTTTTATCAAAATACTTACAAACTGCAACAGCTGCTCCATCTACCGCTTGCAATGCCCTTAACAAAGGTGTCTTGTAATCCAGAGCTTCTCCCGTGTAGGCCACGAATACTGTTGGAATACACAATGTCGTACCATATATAAATGCAGGGGACGTTGGATCCCAAGCTGTATAACCTCTAGCTTCGAATGTATTCCTTATACCTCCATTTGGAAAACTGGAAGCATCTGGTTCTTGCTGCACGAGTTGTCCTCCTCCAAACTTTTCTATGGCATCTCCTTCTCCAATGGTTTCAAAGAATGCATCATGTTTCTCTGCCGTGGCTCCCGTAAGTGGCTGAAACCAATGTGTGTAATGTGTAACTCCCTTACCCAAAGCCCAATCTTTCATCGAAGATGCTATCTGATCTGCAATGCTTCGTTCTATCTTGGTTCCTTTTTCGATGGCATTGCTAACGCTTTCAAAAGCATCTTTCGTCAATGTTTGTTGCATTGTCGACTTGTTATATACATTCTTCCCAAACAATTCCGATCTCCTTTTCTTTTCGACAATCTTCACTGGTTTCCTATTTAATGTTTCCTGAATGGCAAAAAATCGTAATGTGGACATGATTTATCTTGTTTTTTAGCAAATATACATCTTTTAGACCATTAAAATCAGTAAAAATAATTCACACCCCTAAAAAATAGGGGGTCTTAATACGGAATTAATAAAAATATCATTTTTTACCATATATTTTCACGGGCTATCCAAAATTAAATTATATTTGCACCGTATTATTAACATTTTTTACAATAATTATGAGTAAGTCTAAGCTAGAGTACATTTGGTTGGATGGTTACAAGCCAACACAAAACATGAGAAGTAAAACCAAAGTTGAAGAAAACTTCAGCGGAAAATTAGAAGATTGTCCAATTTGGTCTTTCGATGGTAGTTCTACTCGACAAGCCATAGGTGACAATTCCGATTGTTTGTTGAAGCCTGTTGCGATCTACCCAGATCCAGCCAGAAGAGATGGCTATTTGGTCATGACTGAGGTTTTGAATGCTGATGGTACACCACACGTTTCCAATGGAAGAGCCACGATTGAAGATGAGGATAACGATTTCTGGTTTGGTTTTGAGCAAGAATACTTTATCATGGACAGGAAAACATTGTTGCCTCTAGGGTTCCCCGTAGGAGGATATCCTGCTCCACAGGGTATGTATTACTGCTCCGTCGGAGGAAGAAACACACACGGTAGAAACTTGGTTGAGGAACATGCCGACCTATGCATCGATGCAGGATTGAACTTTGAAGGCATAAACCAAGAGGTTGCCTCTGGCCAATGGGAATTCCAATTGTTTGCCAAGGGTGCAAAAAAAGCTGGAGATGAAATTTGGATTGCACGTTACCTATTGGATCGCTTGACGGAAAAATATGGTTACTACATCGAGTACCACCCAAAACCATTGGGAGATACAGACTGGAACGGTTCCGGCATGCATGCCAACTTCTCCAATACGACATTACGTACTTGCGGAAGCCAGGAAACCTATGAAAAAATATGTGAAGCCTTCAGACCTGCCGTAAAAGAACATATCGACGTTTACGGAGAGTTCAATGATCAACGTCTAACCGGTAAGCACGAAACTGCTTCCATAGATGACTTCAGCTATGGCATATCAGATAGAGGAGCATCTATTCGCATCCCTATCATTACCGTAGAAAAAGGATGGAAAGGCTGGTTGGAAGATCGTCGTCCAGCATCCAATGCTGACCCATACAAAGTGGCGGGTCGTATCATCAAAACTGTAAAATCTGCAAATGTGAGCTAAATTTCTTTGTAGCAAACACATAAACAATAAAAAAAGCGTCTGAATTATAATAATTCAGACGCTTTTTTTATTCTCCTTACCATTGCTTAACTAAAGGCCATATATATGAAAGAACAATACCCAACAACCAGCAATAATCCCTTATAACGACTTATTTGCATTTGTTTTGGTATCAATATCAATAAAACCAACACTGCAGCAAAGGCAATCATCCAAAAAATGTCATTCTCTAAAATCTTGACGTCGGTAACTGGGATGTCTTTAATAATGGAGGTCAACCCCAACACAGACCCTATGTTAAAGATATTAGACCCTATCAAATTCCCCAAAGACAGTGCTTTTTCCTGTTTAGCAGCTGCAATTACAGATGCAGCCAACTCTGGAACACTAGTACCAATCGCTATTACCGTTACAGCAATAACCGCGTCGCTCACTCCAATTGCCATTGCCAACTCCTTTGCCCCATCTACCAACCAAACCGAACCATAGTACAATGCCAATGCCCCAATTGACAACCATAACAATATCTTACCATTTGAAACAGCAGCCAATTTGTCGTCGACATCCTCAGAAACAACGTCTTGCTTGGAATTTTTTATGAGTACAATTATAAATGCAACCAAAACCACAAAAAGAATGATTCCTTCCAATCGAGTCAACACTCCATCGTTATTCAAAAAATAATACAATACAAAGGAAAACATCATCATTGCTGGCCAATTCAATTTATAAAAAGACTTATCGACGACTATTGGCCCTATAAGAGCAGTTATACCCAAGACCAAGCCAATATTTGCAATATTGGAACCAACGACATTGTTGATTGCTATTGCTGGAGAACCTGTTAATGCCGCCTGCAAACTTACCAATAATTCTGGTGCAGATGTAGCAAAAGAAACCACTGTCATACCTATTACCATCTTAGAAATGTTAAACTTAAAAGACAAAGCTACCGAAGCTTTCACTAAAAAATCTCCTCCTACCACTAGAAGTATCAATCCCAAAATCACCCAAAGAATACTCATATATTAATTTTTTGGCGAAGATACCATAAGATTTAGTTTTACTGATTTTACTTTTATTTATTTTTTGAATCTGGGTTTAAAACTGCTTTTTTAGTTAAAAAACTGCAAAAGCAGTTGTGTAACTAAAAAAATAGTTATAGGTTTGCTTAGAGTTTAAATATCATCATCAAAAATCCATTCATGCAAAAACTGACAAACAAAGAAGAAGAGATAATGCACATCCTATGGAAACTTGAAAAAGGGTTCGTAAAGGATGTCATAGCTGAAATAAAAGAGGATAAGCCGCATTACAATACGCTTTCCACAATGATACGAAACCTAGAGGAAAAAGGCTATGTCAGCTATGAGGCATTTGGCAAGACGCATAGATATTATCCCGTAATACAGAAAGAAGCCTACAGAAAACGCTTTATGAATACGGCCATTGAAAACTATTTCAACAACTCCTACAAGAACATGGTTTCCTTTTTTGCCAAAGAAGAGAAAATAAGCGTGGAAGACTTGAAAGAGATCATCAATTTAATTGAAAAGAAACAATAATCATGGAATACCTATTAAAAGCCAATGCAATAATAATATTGTTCTATTTGTGCTATAAACTATTCTTGCAAGGAGAAACATTCTTTGAGTCCAATCGTTATTTCCTATTGGCTGGCTTGGTGATTGCTTCTTCCATACCGTTTATCGTTATCCCCATTTATGTGGATATGCCAAAAACCGTTAGTTACAATTTTTTAGAGATGTCTGCCATCCCACAAACTGAAACAGTAGAGACTTTCAGTTTTATAAAAACATTGGAATGGCTTTACATTCTGGGAATAGTCATTTTCGCCTTTAAATTCCTGATAGAATTCATAGCGCTGTCTTTCGTCTTGATTAACAACAAAATAAAAAAACAAGGAAAGTATACTTTTATAGAAACTCAAAAAGATCATTCCCCCTTTTCATTCTTCAAGTATATCGTTTACAACCCCAATCATTTTAGTGTAAACGAATTGGAACACATTATTTTACATGAAGAAGTTCATGCAAAACAATACCATTCCATAGACATATTACTGACAAAGTTGGTCACAATACTATTTTGGTTCAACCCCTTTATATGGCTTTACAACAAATCTCTCCAGCAAAACTTGGAATTCATTGCAGATAACGAAACACAAAACAAGGTTTCCAATGCCAAGCACTACCAAACACTCTTGTTGAAAACGGTTTTATCTAGAGATCAAATGAGCTTGGTCAACAATTTTTACAATTCATTAATAAAAAAACGAATCATTATGTTACACAAATC
>JAHDHI010000102.1 GCA_020631395.1 Bizionia sp. | reverse complement strand
GCTCAAGGCCAATGGAAAATACGAAGCCTCGAACGTGGCAATGCAGAAGTTTGCGTCCATGCATCCAGAAGACAGTAGAGCGATGGCTTTCAATGCCAATCCAGATTACATAAGAAGGATTTTAAAAAAAGGCAACAAGCTTACAGTGGAAAACTTGGACATCAATTCTCCCGCTGCAGATTTTGGAGCAACGATACAAGATGGCAAATTGTATTTGACTTCTGCCAGAAATGATTCCAGAAAAGATTATGGTTGGAACGAGGAGCCTTTTTTGGACATCTATGAGTATACCGTAGGATTAGACGGGACATACCAAGAGGAGACCCTATTGAGCAAAGACATCAATACAAAACATCACGAAGGTGTCGTTTCCTTTTCTCCGGATGGAAAGACGATGTACTTCTCCAGAGAAAGTTTCTATGAGGACATCTATGAAAAAGACTCTGTTTCGAATACGAAATTCAGTGTCCTTCACATGTACAAGGCCACAAAGAGTGGAGACGAGTGGAAGAACGTGGAAGCCTTGTCAATAAATGATGAAAATCATTCCATTAAAAACCCATCGGTAAGCAAGGATGGAAAGACCTTGTACTTTGCATCGGATATGCCAGGAGGTCAAGGAGGTTTCGACATATACAAGGCTCCAATAAACAACGATGGGCAAGTGGGAGAACCTGTTAACCTTGGAAAGGAAGTAAATACTGGAGGGCAAGAAATGTTCCCATATTCAAGTCATGACAATACATTGTACTTTTCTTCAAATGGTCATTTGGGACTAGGAGGATTAGATGTCTTTTTCATAAGCGAAAACAATGGAAAAATGTCACCATTACGTAACATTGGAGCTCCAGTGAACAGCAATAGTGACGATTTTGCCTTTAACATGGATGAGTCTGGTGATGGATTTGTCTCTTCCAACAGAGCTGGAGGAAAAGGTGGTGACGACGTATATGCAGTTAAAAAGATACAACCCATATGCGATGTTGAAATGATCGTTCATGTTGAGAACTCAGAAACAGGTGAGTCCATAGCAAATGCAACCGTAACATTGTCTGATGAAAGCGGAAGTTTGATAGCTTCCGAAACAACGAATGCTGAAGGTTTGGTCACATTTAATGTAGAATGCGATAAAAACACCAATCTGGTTGTTGGAGCTGAAGAATATGAAAACAATACAGCAGATGTTTCAGGAACAAAAGAGGAACAGGTAGAAGTAGAAGTGAAATTGGATCCTGTAAAGAAAATCATCGTGGCAGATCGTATAGTACTAGAACCAATCTACTTCGATTACGACAAATCCAACATTACCGAACAAGGCGCATTCGAACTAGACAAGTTGATCCAGATAATGAACAACTATCCAGATATGGTCATCAATGCGAAATCACATACAGATAGTCGTGGTAAAGACAAATACAATAAAGACTTGTCAAGCAGAAGAGCTAAGTCCACAGTAGAGTATGTCATTTCGAAAGGCATAGACGCCTCTAGAATTTCTGGTGTAGGAATGGGAGAGAGTGAGCCATTGTCAGGCTGTGGTGACGATTGTAGCGAAGAACAACATCAATTGAACCGTCGTTCGGAATTTATAATTGTAAGCGGAGGACCTGAAGGAAATCAATAGACGAAATTCAAAAGATCTTTATACCAACAAAAAAACCAGTTTCAAAAAATTGAAACTGGTTTTTTAAAATGAATTACTTTCTGATTTCTATATCTTCATCAACCAAGAACGTACATCCACTTCCTTCTTGATGATTTCTCTCAGATCTTTAATCTTAACTCTTTTTTGTTCCATCGTATCCCTATGGCGAATCGTTACCGTATTGTCTTCCAACCCTTCATGATCCACCGTTATACAAAATGGTGTTCCGTTGGCATCTTGACGACGATAACGTCTTCCCACTGCATCTTTTTCATCATAAGCGACATTGAAATCCCATTTTAAATCCTCGACAATTTGCTTTGCTACTTCTGGCAAGCCATCCTTTTTCACCAAAGGTAAAACTGCAGCTTTAAAAGGAGCCAAAACTGCTGGCAATCTCAATACCGTACGCGTTGTATTGTTATCCAATTCTTCTTCTACAAGCGAATTGGAAAATATAGCAAGAAACATGCGATCCAAGCCTATGGACGTTTCCAATACGTAAGGCGTATAACTTTTATTCTCTTCGTGATCGAAGTATTGCAATTTCTTTCCTGAATGCTCTTCGTGGGCCTTCAAATCGAAATCCGTTCGTGAATGAATGCCTTCCAACTCTTTAAAACCAAAAGGAAATTTAAATTCTATGTCAGTCGCAGCATCTGCGTAATGTGCCAATTTATCATGATCGTGAAAACGATAGTTGTCATCTCCCAACCCCAGTGACAAATGCCATTTCATTCTAGTTGCCTTCCAATGTTTGAACCACTCACCTTGCGTTCCAGGTTTAATGAAAAATTGCATTTCCATTTGCTCGAACTCACGCATTCTAAAAATGAATTGCCTTGCAACAATTTCATTTCTAAACGCCTTCCCAGTTTGAGCAATACCAAAAGGCAATTTCATTCTTCCCGTTTTCTGTACGTTCAAGAAATTCACAAAAATACCTTGTGCAGTTTCCGGACGTAAATGTAAATCCATTGCACTCTCTGCAGAAGCTCCTAGCTTTGTTCCAAACATCAAATTGAATTGTTTGACGTCCGTCCAATTTTTACTTCCTGTCAATGGGTCTGCAATTCCCAGTTCTTCGATCAACGTTTTCACATCTACCAAGTCTTCATTTTCCAAAGACTTCCCCAAACGCGATAAAATGGAATCTATCTTTTCCTGATATCCTAGTACACGAGGATTTGTTGAAAGGAATTCGGCTTTGTCAAAAGCTTCTCCAAATCGTTTATGAGCTTTTTTAACTTCTTTTTCAATCTTTGCTTCAATCTTAAGACAATAGTCTTCGACTAAAACATCTGCTCTATATCTTTTTTTGGAATCCTTGTTGTCAATTAAAGGATCATTGAACGCATCGACATGTCCTGATGCCTTCCAAGTGGTGGGATGCATGAATATCGCTGCATCCAAACCAACGATGTTATCGTTCATCTGTACCATCGCTCTCCACCAATAGTCTCGTATGTTTTTCTTTAACTCTACACCATTCTGTGCGTAATCGTAAACAGCGCTTAGTCCGTCGTAGATCTCACTACTTTGAAATACATAACCATATTCCTTGGCGTGAGAGATTACTCTTTTAAATTTATCGTCTTGATTTGCCATACTGCAAAAATATAAAACCGCTTCAAACTAATGGAGCGGTTTCGCAAAAAAATAAGGTATATTTTACTTTAATTCAATGGTGGTATCACCTAGGCGGACAGCATCATGATAAACACTTACGAAATAGGTGCCTCTAACCAAAATTTCATTATCATCTGCCTTGATCAATGAGTTCACTTTTATGTCCTTGTTGTTGTAATCCACACTTACTTTTTCTGTGTAGATCAACAAATGCTCATCAAATTTCACAGACCCTTTATCTGCAACAATATTGCTTTTGGGATCCAAAATTTGAATGTAGAGGTCTTTCGTTCCTTTGTCTGTAAACTTGTTCGCAGCCAAAGTAAAACTAATGTGCAATTGTTTCGCACGTCTGGCATACCTGGTGTCTACCACCCTTTTCGGGGTAACTCTTTTAACACCAACGGCCTTGAAATCGGCTATAGCCAATATTTTGGCTTCTTCTACTTCTTTTCTTAATTTTAAGTTTGTTTCGGAAAGCGTAGAATTTTCAGCCTGAAGAACTTTAATTGTGTTTGTTGTTCTTTCTACTTCGTTTTTTGCTCCTTCTACGTCTTGTTCTAGCAAATTGTTTTTGGACTCAACACCATTTATTTGTGCCAAAACTTTCACGTTCTCGTCTTTCAGCTCATCTAGCTGTTTCTTGTACCTAGATATTAAAGATGCATTTGGTTTCAAGTTCTTGACAGAATCCAAGATCCTGTTGATTCTTGTCTTTGTCTTCTCAAGTTGAAAACTAATGTTGTTGTTTTCAAACTTCATCAATTCGTAACTAGAAATCATTTCAGACAATTCATTTTCAACAAGTTTATTTTCTTGTTCGATGAATGTCTTACTTGCTTTTAGCGTACTATAACTTGAATAACTAATCGTGGTTATGACCACGACTGCAACTACCAATGAACCAATAATTAATCTATAGTTAAATAATTGAGGGTTAACTATCATTCTAAAATCATATTATTAAGGGAGTCAAAGCTAGAGATATAAGTTTGTATTTCTAATTTTAATCGACAAAGGGGGGAAATAATTGTTAAAACCCTTATATTTAATTCATTTTCTCACAAAAATCGAATTCTTTTTGTGTTAATAATTTTTAACAAGCCCTTAATGATCCCACTTATTACCGATTTGTTCTTCCCAAAAGTTTGCAATGCTTGTTTAAACTATTTGGGAGATAATGAAAAGTATGTTTGTACGGACTGTAGACATGTCCTTCCCATTACGAACTTTCATAAAACCAACGATGACATGGTTAAGAACATTTTTTATGGAAGAGCTAAAATAGAACAAGCCACTGCTTTGCTTAGATTTGAAAAAAAGGGAATCGTACAGCGCCTATTGCATCAACTCAAATACAAAAGGCAAGAAGACATAGGTGCTTTTTTGGGTGAGTGGCTGGGTGGAGAACTCAAGGACATCAAAACCTACAGGGACATCGATGTCATCATCCCTGTCCCATTGCATAGGAAAAAGCTAAGGTCCCGTGGTTATAATCAAGTTGAAAAATTTGGAAAAGAAATCACAAAATCCTTGAACAAAGAGTATGTGGACGATGTTTTAATAAAAGTAACCAATACTACCTCACAAGTCAACAAGAAACGTTTTGCAAGATGGAACAACAGTTATGAGCTCTTTTCCATAAACAACGTGGAAAAGATTGCAAACAAACACATTCTTTTGGTTGACGACATCATAACTACTGGAGCAACACTTGAGGCTTGCATTTTGGAACTCAACAAGGCAGACAACGTAAAAATCAGCATTGCAACCATGGCAATGGCCTAGTTAACGTTAAATTCTTTATAAACCTGATGATGAATGCACTTTTGTTTTTCGTTGGTAAACAAATAAATTGTTAATTTGCCTAACATTCGTTTTTAAGCATGAAAAATCGGTTTCTCAATTTTCTTTTTATAGCCATCATTGCCTTGGCATTGGCCAATTGCGCAAATAGAGGCACACCCAGTGGAGGTGACAAGGACATTACTCCTCCTAAGATAACAAAATCGATTCCGGAAAATTATTCTACGAATTTCTCTGGAAATGAAATCGTAATACATTTTGACGAGTATGTAAAGTTGAAAGACCTATCTAAACAACTCATTGTTTCACCCCCTATGTCCACTGCTCCAGAAATTACTCCTTTGGGATCCGCAAACAAATACATAAAGATAAAAATTCACGATACGCTACGTCCCAATACCACCTATGCATTCAATTTTGGAAACAGCATCGTAGACAACAACGAAGAAAACCCTTTCAAATATTACAGATATGTTTTCTCCACTGGAGATTTCATAGATTCCCTGACCGTAAAAGGCAGTGTTAAAGATGCTTTTGATTTTAAAACCGATGATTTCGTTTCTGTCGTTTTATATGAAGCCGATTCTACTTACAATGATTCCATCATTTACAAGAAAACCCCCAAATACATCACGAACACTTTAGATAGCACAACAAACTTCACCATAGAAAACATAAAGGCTGGAAAATACTTCCTTCGGGCCTTGAAGGATGCAAATGGTGACAACAAGTTTCAACAACGTTCCGATAAAATTGGTTTTTATGAAAAGGCAATCGAAGTCAAAAACGACTCGACAAACACTACCTATGACATAAAATTATTTAAAGAGGCCATAGATTACAAGGCTTCAAAACCACAATTGGTTTCTGGAGAGAAGATTGTCTTTGGATATCAAGGTGATCATAAGTCCATGGAAATAGAGGTCGTTTCCAATGTCCCTAATAATTATAAATCACGTTATTTCAAAGATGAAAAAGCAGATACATTGAATTATTTCTATGCTCCAAAATTGGACGTGGATTCGCTCTTGTTCAAAGTAACCAACAAAACTGCCATAGATACATTCAAAGTTAGAATAAAAGATAATCTGAGAGACTCACTCATTGTTAAACCACATCCAAAAGGAGGCATTAAACTCAATGAAGCCTTTAGCATAAGTGCAAACATTCCCCTTGAAAAAATCGATGAAAGCAAGATCACGATCATGGACAAAGATTCGTTGTCGATTCCCTACGCAACCACTTACGACAGCATTAACAACAAGTATGACTTAAACTTCGAGAAAACGGAAAACAACAGCTATAAGATACAACTGCTTCCTGAAGCATTAACGGATTTCTTTGAAAACAAAAATGACACTTTGAATTATAATGTGCGAACACAATCGAAAAACAGTTTTGGCAATGCCCGCATCATTTTGAAAAATGCTGTTTACCCAGTCATCGTCCAATTGACAGATGACAAAGGGGATGTGAAATTTGAAGATTATCTTACCGAATTAAGACCCATAGATTTCCAATTCATCGATCCTGGAAGATATTACATCAGAGCTATTTACGACACCAACAAAAATGGGGTATACGACTCCGGAAATTATTTGAAAGGCATACAACCTGAACGTGTTAGCTACGCAAGCGAACCCTACGAATCCAAATCAGGGTTCGATGAGATCATACCATTTACGTTGTTAGATTAAAAGTGTCTTTATCGTTTAAAAACCCTAGGTGCCTTCTGTTTTTTTCGATGTGAGATTTTCTTAGAGTCACAATTTCTATTTGTTCTCTATTTGCTTTTATGGTAGACAATCGTTCGCCTAAAACATCATAGACTGTAGAATGGCCAGGATACTCATAGTTTTTGGCATCCAAGCCTACTCTGTTCACTCCAACACAATAACTCATATTTTCTATGGCTCTAGCCTTCAACAGGGCATCCCATGCAGAAATTCTAGGTTTAGGCCAATTGGCTACATAAAGTAAAACATCGTAGTTTTCAGTATTTCTAGCCCACACGGGAAATCTCAAATCATAACAAATTAAAGGGCAAATGCGCCACCCTTTGTAGTCGACAACAACTTTTTTTGTTCCAGATGTAAACACTTTGTCTTCCCCAGCTAAACTAAAACTATGCCTTTTATCGTAGACATCCATATCTCCATTTGGTTTTACATACAATAGCCTGTTGTAAAAATTCCCTTTCTCGGAAATAATCAAACTCCCGACGATTGCTGCTTGTTTTTTTGCTGCCAATCCCTTCATCATTCGTACACTTTCTCCCTCCATTGTTTCAGCAACGGCTTCGACATTCATAGTAAATCCAGAGGAAAACATTTCTGGAAGAATGACGAGGTCGACAGTTTCAGAAATGCCCTCTATCTTCTTTGTGAAATCCATTCTATTTTGAATTGGGTTTTCCCAAACCAAATTAGATTGAACAACTGCAATTTTTAATGTATCTTCCATAGCTTAAAAGTATATTTTTTACTTGTTTTCAAATTTGATTCTATGAGTTTAATCTATCACAAATGCAATCCAAAGCATCTCGATATTCTTGTAAAGATATCGAAAGAAACCTTTATCGATGCTTTCGAAAAAGACAATAATCCAGATGATTTCAAAACCTACATAGACAACGCCCTCAGCAAGAACCAATTATAAAAAGAACTACTGAATCCAAATTGTTTGTTTTACCTTGCCTATGAAGCACAAGAATTGGTTGGCTACTTCAAACTGAATGTCGGTGAAGCGCAGAATGAAACGTTTGAAACTAGCTCTATCGAATTAGAACGTATTTACGTCACAAGTCAACATCAAAACAGAGGCTTGGGAAAACACCTTTTGAATCAAATCATATCCATCGTAAAAACCAAGGCCGTATCGTTTCTATGGTTGGGTGTTTGGGAAGAAAACAAAGCTGCTATAAAATTTTATGAACGCCATGGATTTAAAAAATTTAGCTCGCATCCATATTACATTGGCAAAGACAAACAGACAGATTGGCTTATGAGATTAAAGATCATTTAAAATATCTGCTGCTTGCTTCAAGGTATCATCGGTTTTGGCAAAACAAAATCGCAGCACATTATCATCTATATCTTCATCGTTAAAAACCGATAATGGAATGGATGCTATTTTGTTTTCAATTGTCAAGCGTTTTGCAAAATCCACATCATATTCGTTCGTTATTTTGGAATAGTCCAACACTTGAAAATATGTCCCACCAGATGGTTTAAAACAAAATCTGGAATCTTTGATCAAACTCAAAAACAAATCTCGCTTCTCTTGATAGAATTCGGACAATTCAAGATAATGGTCAGGTTTTTTCAAATACTCCGCCAACCCTATTTGCATCGGGTGATTTACACAAAATACATTGAATTGATGCACTTTCTTAAATTCTTCCATCAACGCTCTTGGACCACAACAATAGCCAACTTTCCATCCCGTATTGTGAAATGTCTTTCCGAAGGAGGCCGTTATGAGGCTTCTATTTTTCAAACCCTCGTATAGACACACACTTTGGTGCTTTTTGCCATCAAAGACAATATGCTCGTAAACCTCGTCACTAAGCACTATTACATTCGTATCTTCGGTTATTTTTTGTAGCTGAAGCAAGTCTTCTTCAGAAAGAATCGTACCACTTGGATTATGTGGCGTGTTAACAATTATCATTTTGGTTTTCGGGGATATCCTTTCCTTCACTTTGTCCCAATCTATGGTATAGCTTGGTGCTTTCAATTGCATAGAAATCGCCTTGCCTCCATTTATGACAATTGCTGGCTCATAACAATCATATGCAGGCTTAAAGACAATAACCTCATCATCCGTTCTTACAAATGCTGAAATAATGGTATAGATGGCTTGAGTAGCTCCTGCAGTTACGGTAATTTCACTTTCTGGATGATAACTCGTTTCATACAAAACATCGAATTTCTTGGCAATGGCTTCTCTCAATTCCATACTTCCAGCCATTGGTGCATATTGATTATGGCCGGACACCATAGCATTGTTCACCAAATCTATCAATTTGCCATCACTCTTGAAATTTGGAAATCCTTGTGATAGGTTTATCGCATTGTGGGTATTTGCCAAAGCACTCATCTTCGTGAAAATGTTGGTCTCAACTTTTGGCAATTTTGAAATATGATTCATAAAATTATATCGAATATAGCTATAAATTAACAAAAAAGAAGTTATTTAAAATCTTGTTTTCTATATTTGAAATGATATTTCGCCTAACGAAACACTGATATTTCACCCCCTAAAAAACAACGCTAACTTATGAAATTTCTAAAATTACTAATTCTTTTTATTACCATTCAAGCATCCGCACAACAAGGTGGTATGTGGATTCCTTCATTATTGGAGGGTATGAATGAACAAGAAATGGCAAACCTTGGAAGCAAACTTACAGCCAAGGACATCTATGATGCAAACAATTCCAGCTTAAAAGATGCCATAGGCCATTTCAATGGAGGTTGTACCACGGAAGTCATTTCCGACAAAGGTCTGATATTGACGAATCACCATTGTGGATTCAGTCAAATACAATCACACTCATCATTGGAAAACGATTATTTGAAAGATGGCTTTTGGGCTATGAATTTGGAAGAAGAACTTCCAAACGAAGGTTTATTCGTGGAATTTATCGTTAGTATCGAAGATGTTACTGCCAAAGTACTTTCCGGAGTAACCGATGCAATGACTGAAAAGGAAAAACAATCCTCCATTGATAAAAACAGTAATGCAATACAAAAACAAACCAAAACCGAGACTTGGCAAGCAACCAAAGTAAAGGCCTTTTACCAAGGCAACCAATACTTCTTGTTCGTCACCGAACGCTTTGAGGACATTCGCCTGGTTGGAGCACCTCCCTCTAGCATAGGAAAGTTTGGTAGTGATACGGACAATTGGGTGTTTCCAAGACATACTGGAGATTTTTCCATGTTTAGAATCTATGCAGACGAAAACAATCATCCTGCAAAGTACTCCAAGTCCAACAAACCATACAAGCCAAAACATCATTTGCCAGTTTCCTTAGATGGCATAGAAGAAGGTGACTTTACGTTGGTGTTTGGATTTCCCGGGCGTACCAATGAGTATTTGCCTGCGGTGGCAATAGAACACATTACTGAAGAATACAACCCTAGCAACATTGCGATTCGTGAAGCTGCCTTGAAAGTAATAGATGCCAAAATGAAAAGTAGCGATGCCACTAGAATAAAGTATGCATCAAAACAAGCAAGAATAGCCAATGCTTGGAAAAAGTGGATTGGAGAGAATCTTGGCATCGAAAAAAGCAATGCCGTCGTTAATCGAAAAGCTTTTGAAACGGACTACACAAAAGCATTGAAAACAAAAAAATTGGATGGGAAATATGGTCACATCTTACCCGAATTCGATCACCTTTATAACGATTTTTCCAAAACGAACATTAAACGTAGAAACTTCATCGAAGTCTTTTTGGTTACCAACGAATTGATGCAAATGACTTTTAGGGCATACCAAATGGAAGCAGCGACCAAAAAGAACCCCGGCAATTTTGAGAGTGCGAAAACCGCGTTGATTTCTAGATTGAAAGGCATTCACAAAAACTACGATGTACAAGTGGACAAAGATGTCTACAAAGCTGTAATGCCATTGTATTCGAACAATGTGGACGTCTCAATTTACGAAAAAACGGCTTTCACCGATCTAGACACTGCATTGCAACTGTTGGAAGGCTCTCCTAAAGAGGTCTTCAAGAAATTAAACAAAGATGCAGCTTATAAGTATGCTAAACCATTAATAGAGGAGTTCATGAATACAATAGATGCCGAATTCCAGAAAAAAAACACAGCTATTTCTGCGCTTCAAAAACAATATATGAAAGCATTGATGGAAGCATTGCCCAATGCTCGTTATTTCCCCGATGCCAATAGCACATTGCGTGTAACCTATGGACAAGTTAGAGGTTATTCCCCAAGAGATGCTGTCTACTATCAGCCTGTAAGCTATTTGGATGGTATCATGGAAAAATATATTGCTGGAGATTATGAATTTGATGTCCCTAAAAAATTGCGAGATCTTCACGCATCCAAAGATTATGGGCAATATGCAGATTCCAATGGAAAGGTTCCTGTTTGTTTTTTAGGAACAAATCATACTAC
>JAHDHI010000101.1 GCA_020631395.1 Bizionia sp. | reverse complement strand
TTCAGGCTAAGCTAAATGACTAATCCAATAAAACCCTTTTTTAAGGGGCGACTAGATAGCACTTGGAGTCCAAAAATCTATCTATCACATATCCCTGCTTTTGGTAAAATGCATACTATGTCGAAAAGTATGATCATAGCCGAGACAAACATAGATGACAATGGATATTTTCATTTCAACACAAACTATCTTCCCAAAGAAGACAACCTGTATCGCATTCACGTCTCAAAAAAAAATGCCTCTCCTGCATCTTTGATCATTGGTGGAAAAGATGAAAACCATTTCTTCATTGTTGCCAACAAAAACTCCCATATTGAAATTATGGGAAACGAAGGTGGAGTGAATTCTATTTCGATAGACGACGAGCAAAATAAAATCATAAGAAGGATCGATGACATCGTTAAATACATAGATAGTACCAACTTCAACGAATCAAGGATGAAAAGTGAATTTGTCACCAAGGCATTCAACGAGCAAATTCGAAAAATTGCGGATACTTGCTCTTATCCCCTAGCCTCATTATACGCCTTGCACAAAAGCAAGTTTGAAACGGATATATCAAACAACATAGCCTTTTATTATGACTTCTTGAATAAATGGTCAAAAGAAGACTCCAATTACTTCATAGAGTTTCAAAAAAAGATTCCTACAAGAAAAGGTCCCATCAACAATAGAATTATTATCGGGATTGTCATTATCATCTCCTTTTTACTAGGCTTTTTCTTGAATAAGGCTTTGAGTAAGAACACCAAAGTTAAAACAAAGCTTTTAAAGTCACTGAGTGTACAGGAGCGAAAAATATTCTTGTTATTGAAAGAAGGAAAATCCAATAAGGAAATTTCTGATGAATGCAATATTGGATTGAGCA
Organism: Bizionia sp.; assembly: GCA_020631395.1. Lineage (GTDB taxonomy): Bacteria > Bacteroidota > Bacteroidia > Flavobacteriales > Flavobacteriaceae > JAHDHI01. The sequence goes on along the minus strand of JAHDHI010000101.1, from coordinate 10,366 downwards.
CGGTAAAATCTCATGTTAGTAGTATCTACTCAAAGCTCAATGTAAAATCAAGGAAGGAAGTCTTGGACATAGAATAACATCTTTTAACTTTTCGTCTTGTAAGATTTTCAAGAAGGTGGAGACTTAGAATAATAGTTAAACAAATAGACATGACTTATAAAATCAAATTGACCATACTGTTCCTTTTAACCTTGTTCGTTCAAAACAACAATGCACAAGAGCGTACAAATTCGACAAACCAAGATCCAGAATTGGGCAAAGTAAGTTGGTATCGTGATTATGATGAGGCTATGGCGGCATCCACAAAAGAAGATAAGCCTGTATTGATACTCTTTCAAGAAGTACCAGGATGTGCCACCTGTAGAAATTATGGCCACAACGTGTTAAGCAATCCTTTAATGACGGAAACCATAGAGAATGAATTCGTTCCTCTTGCCATCTTCAACAACAACAAAGGCAAGGATTTGACAACCTTGAAGAAATACAACGAACCAACTTGGAACAATCCCGTCGTACGCATAGTCAACAAAAATGGGGACAACTTGGTAAAGCGAGTAGCCAGCGATTATTCGGTAAAAGGCTTGTATGATGCCATGCTAAAAGCTTTGAAGGCAGAAAAGAAAGTCATTCCCGAATACGTTAAGATTCTAGGTGAAGAAATCAAAATAAACTTCAATGCTCAAAACATAAAAGAAACGCACTACAAAATGTATTGCTTTTGGACTGGAGAAAAGCAATTGGGCTCGCAAGAAGGCGTATTGATCACACAAGCTGGTTTTATGAATGGCGAAGTAGTCAAAGTAAAATACGATGCCTCCAAAATCTCCAAAGTGGAACTAAACAATTTTGCAAAAGCCAATAAGATGCAGCCTGTTGATACCAATGAGGACTTCACTTGGGCAAAAAAAGACGAAGATTATTATTTGCAACATAGTCAATTAATATACCTACCTTTAAGCCAAGTACAAAAAACAAGAATAAACAGTGCCTTGGGAAATGGACAATCTCCACTACCCTATCTAAGCCCAAAGCAGACACAATGGTTGGCAAAGATAGATGCCGATAAAAACGAAATCCTATACAATGGAGATTTCGAGAAAACTTGGAATGAACAGATAAATAAATAATTTGCCGAACAAGCTTCTCTTCGAATCAAGTAAAAATCTTTTTTTGATATTTATTATGCGTGCATAACAAATTTTTATTATATTTGGGAACCTAACAAATAGTTCCCTTTAATATGAAAGAAAAAACAATCGATTACTTACTAAGAACAACTTGGTTGGCAGTAAACAAGATGTACAACGAAGAGGCAGCCAAATTCGATACCACGATGGCTACAGGTTTCACCTTATTGAGTATAGATCCAGAAAATGGTACTCCCTCAACGTCCCTAGGCCCTATAATGGGAATGGAAGCCACTAGTTTATCTCGTATTTTAAAACGAATGGAGGAATTGGGATTGATAGAACGCAAACCCAACCCAAAAGATGGTCGAGGCGTATTGATCCATCTAACGGAATTTGGTAGAGAGAAAAGAGAATATTCCAGAGATCGCGTTTTAATATTCAATGAAGCTGTAAGAAACAACATTTCAGAGGATAAGCTAAAAAACTTCTACGAAGTTACAGAAGTAATCAACGAACTCATATCAAACAAAAAAATATACAATCAAAAACAAACTGTTGTAAAATAAATATGAACACACGTAGAATAAAAAAAGTTGCGATTATCGGTTCCGGAATTATGGGAAGCGGCATCGCTTGTCATTTCGCCAATATTGGCGTGGATGTTCTTTTATTGGATATCGTTCCCAGAGAACCAAATGACAAAGAGAAAGCCAAAGGATTGACCCTAGAGGACAAAGTCGTACGCAATCGTTTGGTAAACGATGCCTTGACGACATCATTGAAGTCGAAACCTTCCCCAATATATCACCAATCCTTTGCAAAGCGAATCACAACAGGAAACCTTGAAGATGACATAGCGAAAGTAGCGGATGTAGATTGGATCATGGAAGTAGTCGTCGAAAGATTGGACATCAAACAACAAGTATTCGAAAAACTTGAAAAACATAGAACGCCTGGGACATTGATCACTTCGAACACCTCTGGAATTCCCATCAAATTCATGAGTGAAGGACGTAGTGAGGACTTTCAGAAGCATTTCTGTGGAACGCACTTCTTCAATCCGGCTCGCTACTTGAAATTATTCGAAATCATTCCAGGTCCAAAGACAGATGCATCTGTTTTGGATTTCTTGAATGGTTACGGTGAAAAATTCTTGGGAAAAACATCGGTAATCGCCAAAGACACACCTGCATTCATTGGAAATAGAATTGGTATTTTCAGTATCATGAGTTTGTTCCACGCCGTAAAAGAAATGGATTTAACGATCGAAGAAGTCGATAAGTTATCAGGGCCAGTAATTGGTCGTCCAAAATCGGCAACGTTTAGAACTGTAGATGTGGTAGGTTTGGACACATTGGTTCACGTGGCCAATGGCATCGCAGACAACTGTAAAGGAGATGAGCGTTTGGAGCTTTTCAAATTGCCCGATTTCATCAATGCGATGATGGAGAACAAATGGTTAGGAAGCAAGACTAAACAAGGTTTTTACAAAAAAACAGTTTCTGCAGAAGGTAAAAAGGAAATCCTATCCTTGGACTTGAACACCTTGGAATACCGTTCGGCAAAAAGAGCAAAATTTGCCACTTTGGAATTGACAAAGACGATTGACAAAGTAGCAGATCGATTTAAGGTATTGGTAAAGGGAAAAGACAAAGCGGGGGAATTTTACAGAAAGAGCTTTGCTGCATTGTTTGCATACGTTTCCAATCGCATTCCAGAAATCACAGACGAACTATACAAGATAGACGATGCCATGAAGGCAGGATTTGGCTGGGAACATGGTCCTTTCCAAATTTGGGATGCCATTGGCGTGGAAAAAGGCATTGAAATGATGCAAGCCGAAGGATTGAAACCTGCAGACTGGGTTGTAGACATGTTGGAATCTGGTAGCGATTCCTTCTACTCCATTAAAGACGGCGCAACTTATTCTTACGACATACCAAAGAAAATTCAAGAGAAGATTCCTGGTCAAGATGCATTCATCATTTTGGACAACATCAGAAAGACGACAGAAGTCTTCAAAAACTCAGGAGTTTCCGTTCAAGATTTGGGAGATGGCATTCTCAATGTGGAATTCCAATCCAAAATGAACACCATTGGAGGAGATGTATTGGCAGGATTAAATAAAGCCATTGATTTGGCCGAAAAAGATTTCCAAGGCCTGGTTGTCGGAAATCAAGCAGCGAACTTCTCGGTCGGAGCCAACATTGGAATGATTTTCATGATGGCAGCAGAACAAGAATACGATGAACTGAACATGGCCATAAAATACTTCCAAGATACGATGATGCGCATGCGTTATTCCTCCATTCCAACAATAGCAGCACCACACGGTATGGCTTTGGGGGGTGGTTGTGAATTGTCCATGCACGCAGACAAGGTGGTTGCCGCGGCAGAAACCTACATAGGATTGGTAGAATTTGGTGTTGGAGTCATCCCTGGTGGTGGTGGTTCCAAGGAAATGGCAATGAGAGCATCGGATACCTTTAGAAAAGGCGATGTCGAATTGAATACGTTACAAGAACATTTCTTGACCATAGGTATGGCAAAGGTCGCAACTTCCGCATACGAAGCATTTGACATGGGAATCCTACAAAAGGGAAAGGACATCGTCGTTGTAAACAAGGACCGTCAAATTGCCACAGCAAAGGCACACGCAAAATTAATGGCAGAGATAGGTTATACGCAACCCGTTCGCAGAAAGGATGTGAAGGTATTGGGCAAACAAGCCTTGGGAATGTTCCTGGTGGGAACAGATTCCATGGAAGCAGCCAATTACATAAGTGAACATGACCATAAAATAGCAAACAAATTGGCTTACGTAATGGCTGGTGGCGATTTGTCCGAACCAACCATGGTGAGTGAGCAATACTTATTGGATTTGGAAAGAGAGGCTTTCTTGAGTTTATGTACAGAACGTAAGACTTTAGAACGTATTCAACATATGTTAACCAAAGGAAAACCTTTAAGAAACTAAAAAAATGAAACAAGCATATATAGTAAAAGCATATAGAACCGCAGTTGGCAAAGCACCCAAAGGCGTGTTCCGTTTTAAAAGAACAGACGAATTGGCAGCAGAAACCATCAAGCACATGATGTCTGAATTGCCTAATTTGGATCCAAAGCGCATCGACGACGTCATTGTTGGAAACGCCATGCCAGAAGGATCTCAAGGATTAAACATGGCTCGTTTGATCTCTTTGATGGGATTGGACACCGTAGATGTGCCTGGCGTGACGGTAAACCGCTTTTGTTCTTCGGGAATAGAAACAATTGGAATGGCAACAGCAAAAATTCAAGCAGGAATGGCAGATTGCATCATTGCAGGCGGAGCAGAAAGTATGAGTGCCGTACCGATGACCGGGTTCAAACCTGAATTGAATTACGACATCGTAAAAGCAGGTCACGAAGACTATTATTGGGGAATGGGAAATACGGCAGAAGCCGTAGCAAACCAATTCAAGGTATCTCGTGAGGATCAAGATGAATTTGCATACAACTCCCATATGAAAGCCTTGCGCGCACAAGCTGAAAATCGTTTTCAAGATCAAATCGTCCCAATAGAAGTCGAACAGACCTACATTGATGATAACGGAAAGAAAGCAACAAAGAAATATACCGTAACCAAGGATGAAGGGCCTCGTAAGGGAACCAACAAGGAAGCTTTGGCCAAATTGCGTGCAGTATTTGCCCAAGGAGGAAGCGTTACGGCTGGTAATTCATCACAAATGAGCGATGGTGCAGCCTTCGTCATGGTCATGAGTGAAGACATGGTAAAGGAATTGAATCTTGAACCCATTGCAAGATTGGTAAACTATGCAGCAGCCGGGGTCGAACCTCGCATCATGGGCATTGGCCCTGTAAAGGCCATTCCAAAGGCATTGAAACAAGCTGGTTTGAAACAAGAGGATTTGGCTTTGATCGAATTGAACGAAGCATTCGCTTCGCAATCGTTGGCTGTAATCAGGGAATTGAATCTTAACCCGAACATCGTAAACGTAAATGGAGGTGCCATTGCATTGGGACATCCATTGGGATGTACTGGAGCAAAACTATCCGTACAACTCTTTGACGAGATGCGCAAACAGAACATGACAGGCAAATATGGAGCCGTTACCATGTGCGTGGGAACGGGTCAAGGCGCCTGTGGAATATTCGAATTTTTAAATTAAAAAAGAACTAATAGAATTATATAAAATGGAAGCAACTGAAAAAGACATCTTAAGAGGTGGTCAATTCCTAGTAAAAGAAACAAACTGTGAAGACGTATTTACTCCTGAAGATTTTTCAGAAGAACAAAAAATGATGAAAGATGCGGTCATGGAGTTCAATGATCGTGAAATCATTCCCAACAAACCTCGTTTCGAAGCCAAAGACTATGCATTGACAGAAGAATGCATGCGCAAAGCTGGTGACCTTGGTTTTTTGGGAGTCGCAGTTCCTGAGGAATATGGTGGTTTGGGAATGGGATTCGTTTCCACATTGCTAACTTGCGATTATATTTCTAGCGGAACTGGTTCTTTCAGTACGGCATTCGGTGCTCACACAGGGATCGGAACAATGCCGATAACATTGTATGGTACTGAAGCTCAAAAACAAAAATACGTACCCAAACTAGCCTCTGGCGAATGGTTTGGAGCCTACTGCCTAACCGAACCGGGAGCTGGTAGTGATGCTAACTCCGGAAAAACCACTGCCGAGTTATCAGCAGATGGAAAATCCTACAAGATCAACGGACAAAAAATGTGGATTTCCAATGCAGGTTTCTGTAGCGTAATGATCGTTTTTGCTCGTATTGAGGATGACAAGAACATCACCGGTTTCATCGTAGAGAACGATTCTGCAAATGGCATCACGATGGGAGAAGAAGAACACAAGTTGGGCATCCGTGCGAGTTCTACTCGCCAAGTCTTCTTCAACGACACCATCGTACCAATCGAAAATATGTTGGCTGGTCGTGGTGAAGGATTCAAAATAGCCATGAATGCCTTGAACGTTGGACGTATCAAATTGGCTGGAGCTTGTTTGGATTCTCAAAGACGCATCTTGTCCATTGCAGTGAACTATGCCAACGAACGCAAGCAATTCAAAACGCCCATTTCAGATTTTGGAGCCATCAAGGTAAAGTTGGCAGAAATGGCAACAAGTGCCTATGCTGGGGAATCTGCAACCTACAGGGCTGCTAAAAACATCGAAGATCGCATTGCATTGCGTCAAGCAGCAGGAAACACACATCAAGAAGCAGAACTCAAAGGTGTCGAAGAATATGCCATTGAATGTTCCATATTGAAAGTAGCCGTTTCCGAAGATGTACAGAATTGTGCAGATGAAGGCATACAAATCTTTGGAGGCATGGGATTCTCGGAAGAAACCCCGATGGAAGCAGCTTGGAGAGACGCACGTATTGCACGTATCTATGAAGGAACCAACGAAATAAATAGAATGCTTTCCGTAGGAATGTTGGTTAAGAAGGCAATGAAAGGTCATGTTGACTTGTTGACACCTGCCACAGAGGTAGCCAATGAATTGATGGGTATCCCTTCTTTCGAAACCCCCGACTATTCAGAGTTGTTCTCTGAAGAGAAAGCAATGATAGGAAGACTTAAAAAAGTATTCTTGATGGTTGCTGGAGCTGCAGTTCAAAAATTCGGCCCAGAATTGGAGGAACATCAACAACTATTGATTGCTGCTGCAGACATCCTAATAGAAATATACATGGCGGAATCAGCTATTTTAAGAACTGAGAAAAACGCAAAACGTTTTGGAGAAAAAGAACAGGCTGTACAAATAGCAATGTCCAAACTATATCTATACAATGCAGTAAGCGTTGTCGAAGGGAAAGGAAAGGAAAGCATCATATCCTTTGCTGAAGGAGATGAACAACGTATGATGCTCATGGGCTTGAAACGTTTCACGAAATACACGAACTATCCCGACATAGTGGATTTACGCAATGAAATTGCAGAAAAGGTCAAAGCCGAAAACAAATACTGCTTTTAAACTTGACAAAGTAGGATAAAAAAGCCGGCTTTTAAAAATAGGAGACGGCTTTTTTCTTTTGTCTACAAGTTTTTCATCTTTTTCCTTACTTCCTTTAATTCCGGATCAATGGAAAGCGCTTTTTCATAATGTTCCCTTGCTTTCCTCACCTCTTTTTGTGAAGCATAAAAATCTCCAAGACTTTCTAAAAGAACAATCGATTCTGGATATTTTTCAATACCCAAATTATAAAGGTAAAGTGCCTTGGTCTTGTTATCGTGCTTCAAATAATATTTTGCATATCTATTTAACCAAAAATCTCTCCTGCCAGATTCAAAATATTCGTCAAACTCATTGACATAGAAATTAAAACGTTCATAGTTGTCTTCAGTCATTGCATTGTATATTAAAAAATGCTTGGTTTCCTTATGTATTTCAGATGGAAGGTTATAACGCTCTCCTCTTTTTTCATAATATGTTTTTAGAGCATCCAAACCGCCATAATCGTCATAAGCTTGCAAGCTTCTCAATCTAATGGGCTTATAGTCGCTAAAGTAATCACTCAAACCTTCATGAATCGTTTTCATTGGTGTTGTATAGTGATCTTCCCCATCAAAGACGGTGTACCTCCATGTTCCCTTTTTGTTAATTCTCTTTTTGGTCTCCTTGTGGATTATTTTCAAAAAAGTACTGTCTTGAGTAATCCAATGCTCCTCAGGAGCTGCAGAAACCAAGAGGAATTTGTTTGATTTTTCAGGGTCGCTCTTTAAAGCACTTACTCCTTCCATCCGCTTGTCCGTAAAATGCGTTGGACTTGCCAAGATAAAACCACTAAAAAGGTCATTACGCTCTGAAAGGATTTCAAAACCTAGTCCCCCAGCCATTTCCCAGCCAAAATACAATCGTTCTGTTTCCTTTTTCGTTCTATAGTTTGAATCGACATATGGTATGAGTTCTTTCTCAATGAAATCAATGAATTTCTCCGATTCCCCATGAAACAAGGTACGTCGCTTTCTTCTATCTGTTTTGATGCCTACAACAATGAAGCCAGGAGACTTATCCCTAAAATACAACATGTCTTGGTAAGCAATACCATGCAAAAAATACTCCTGCCCATCCAAGACATATAAAACGGGAAAATCTCCATCTTCACCTTCATCATAGGCCTTTGGCACATATATTTGTATGCTTCTGGTCTCATTCAATATTTCTGACTCGAACTCTATGTTCTTTCCGACAGCATTAACAGATTCTTGAATTTGGGAAGACATCACCAAGGGAAACAGGCACACGAGGAAGTTAAGAACTATTACAATTGTCATTTTATTCATTGAACTCATATTTTTAATGACTAAATTAATTTATTGTAGTTTCCAATTTCTATACTTGATCCATTTTATAAATACTTTAACTAAAATCATCTTACATATTTAGACTTGACAGTGGTTTGAATAAAATGTTCTTACATCATGGGCAATGAAAAAACAACTATTCTCATTGAAAACGGCATAGAAATTGAGGCTGTTGAGACTCACTTTATGAACATTGCAGAATCGATGTTCCAAACAAAATACAACAACCAACAAATCATCAAGAAGTATGAACATTTTAAAATTTCTTTTCACATTATGCATAAGCACTAGCCTATATGCCCAAAACCATTCCAAAACAGAATATTTCAGACATTTGAGATACAATCACGTCTCCCCATATGTTGAATTGGCCGGAACATATCCAATAGATGAACTAACGGCGCAATCCACATCGCATTATGTCTTCAAATATGATGATTCAAACAGAATCGTTGAAATATTGAACAATCACTATCATACGGAAAAACAACACCCATTGGCATCGTTGGGTGCCTACAAAGTGGCAATCACCTATACGAAGAACGAAGAAACGAGAACTTTTTTCGATAAGAATGGCAAACGCATAACCAATGACAGATCGGTATACAAGGAGGTTTACCATCATGATGAAAAAGGAAACAAATCCAAGCTCTTGTTTTTCAATCTAGAAGACAAACCAATGGAGTCCAACTGGGGTATATCGGAATACCAATGGAACAAGCACAAGAAGTTAATCATTGAAAAGCGTTTCAATCTAAAAAAGGAAGCGGTAGCCCTTTCCCCCTATTTCAGGTTTGGGACTACGGGTATTCTACTTGACAACAAGGGAGTTCCCAAGGCGCATTACAATTTAGATGACAATTTGAAAATAACGGACAATGACAAGGGAACTGCTTCCTATCATGATGTCTATGATGATTTAGGAAACCACATTACGTACAGTTACCACGATGCCAAGGACAAACTGGTCTTGAACCAATGGGGATTCGCTTATGGAGAAAAGAAGTATGACGACATCGGAAACCAAATTGGATTGGAACAATTTGACACCAACAATGAAAAAATAAGGGACAGACCGACATACTCGAATACAAAAGCCGAATTGGCCTCCAAGGCAACACAAAAAGATTCCATGGCAATAAAGAGGAAAGCCTTGGGTTACTTGATCGCCTTGCAGCAATTAAAGCCAGAATCAATGAACGAAGTGCTTAACGACAGTTTGAACAAAGTTACCATTGGATACGACAGAGCCTTGAAAAAAGAATATGCCAGAGCGACCACAAAAGATCAAATGATGACTTTTGCCGCTTCCTGGAACAAAGCCAACAACAAGTTCCCTTTCAAGCCCAACAACGAGATAGAGATTCTAGACATCTACAATCGGATAGCCAACGTCAAATTGGTTTCCGACAATTGGGTGGAGTATTTGCATTTGATAAAGCTAGACGGACAATGGAGTGTTCTAAATCTTATTTGGCAATACAAAGATGTCAATCGCTATCCAAAAGAATAAAATAAGACTGTATAGTTTTAAAAAAGCCAATTCAAATCCATGAATTGGCTTTTTTGCGTGGTAATAGAATTTTCAATTTAGACAATACTAACGAAATTTCCTTAAAGGCAACCACGACATACATAGCTTCAAACCTCTCAGAAAACTGCATTAGTTTGTGGAAGCTTTTGTTTTTATATGGTGTCTTGCTCTAAAAAATTAGCTACTGCAAGTTTCCAAAACTAGCACAAAAACAACAGAAATTTATACACAAGTGCAATGGACAATTTCAAATCCATTAGATTTGTAATGGATATATGGAATGTGATGGCAATTGCTATTATATCTTTGTAGGCAGTAATTAGTCGCTCCTTATTAACTTAGTATTGGATATGTTTTTCCATAAAAAAGGT
>JAHDHI010000021.1 GCA_020631395.1 Bizionia sp. | reverse complement strand
AGGTCTTGACGGTTTCCGGCAATACCAAATTGCCTCCCCAGTTCCTATAGCTGGTACGCTGCGTGCTTTTGGACAATAGGACGCCGCTGCTTTCTACCCTTGTCTCCGTTTGGATGGGTGTTGAAATGCGGTGTTGGCCGTTTGGATTGATCTCCGATGGGGATTGCAACAGTGAAATGGTCACCATTTCACTGGCTGTCAAGTCATCGTTGCCCAACGAGGTACTCGATGTCACATCGTCGGGATAGTAGTTCTTTGTCCTTATAATTTGGCCTTGGCTATTTGTCGTTGTCGTTTCTGACAACAAATAATCATTATTGTAACTGAAGTTTTTCACAACCTCCATAGGGTTTTCCCCGTTTGAATCGTATTGGCGATTTACAGTAGAAGTTAATAGTTTTTTACCCAAGTAAATTTTTCTAGTTTTAAAATACAATTCGTAACTATTAAGGTCAGAAATCTCTCCATCATAAGGATCTATACTTGTATTCCAAGCTTCCATAGGTAGAGATTTTAGTGAATAAACAAAATTCAACTTAAAATTAGATTCATCCACTGTATTGTAATCATACTCTTCTTCACTTATTAATTTATAGCTAGGTTCTCCATCAATTGTAATATCACGTTTATAATATTCTATTTTTTTTATACTACCTTGGTTAAATGGTTTAATGATCCGATCCGCTATATCATCTTCATTATTCATTATTTCATCTATTAATAATCCAAAACTAGAATTTGGAATAATGGGATCATTTACAATGTCAAACAATGGATGTTTATATAATTCCCTAGTGTCCACAATATCTCTTTCTACTACATTTTTCTCATAAGTATATACTTTTTTGCCATTGTCGACACCATTTTCATCTCTATGGTACTCAGTAACTTCGCCATACTCTATTGCAGGTAAAACTCCTATCCCATTATCGAAACTGGGAGAAGAAGACAATGTCGCTTTTAAATTCCCATTTCCGGCAGCATACTTATTTACATAGCCTCCATCCCTTTGCTTATTAATATAATTTGGAGAGGCATAGGTGTAATTTTTATTGCTAGTCGGTACTATGTTTACACCATCGTAATTTTTAATGGATTTGATTCTAAGCCCTCCAACATATTTTGTTTCCATACTGGAAGTACTTCCTGTTTTCTCTTTCCATGTCACTGCTACTGCTACTGAAGGCACATAACTTGGAGGATTTGAACCATGTCCAAACTCCTCGGCTTCTATGGTATAAGTGCCTCCAGAAGCTAATGAAATAGGCACATTATACGATGCTGCGGGATATATGTTTGTTGCAGCAGGTCGCTCAAATGATGAAGTGGGCAGCCCACTAAACTTACCGTAAGAATTACTACTGCCTGATCCTGAATAAGCATCTGTAAGATCAATCAATAATTTTGCATCAACTGGAGATCCTAGTGGATTATTGTCAACTGTAAAAGTTAAACTTTGATATCCATTTGAAACACAATTAGAATTAGGCCAAGGGCAATCTCCTGAGCCCAAAGCCAAGATGTTTTTAGACTTATTAACATAAATGGGAGTAGTAACATACTCTTTGAATTGGTTTGCTTCAAATTCAAATTCTGTAAATCCTCCTGTAGGGTAGATTATCTTTTTTAAAACACCGGATTTCATTTTTTCAGGATGGGCATCTCTATTAGCATTGCCTGCTGAATGTGTAACGCTCCATGGAGGATAGATATCATCTGAATAAATATTCGGAGTACCATTGTCAAGCCAATACGCCCCCTTCATATTGAATGTTGTAGGTGGTATTAACGACTGGGTAGTATTGTTGTTAATGTATCCCCAAAAATCTTGTTTCATACTACCTCTAGCAGGCAACGATTGATCGTCATATACAAATTCAGTCTTTTGAGAATTGCTTGCTGCTATGGCTCCCGTAATTACTGATTCCAATTTCAATGATTTTACTTTTGCCAATTCATCATAATCATTAGATGTAGGTATCACACCTCTAATATAGTAGGAATGCTCTAAATGAACTTCTTTGACTAATTTTTCCGTATTGCCTATGCTTGAAAACACTTTTAAATTGTCTAGTCTATATTCATCAATTAAATCTGTCCTATCTAAAAAAGATTCAAATTGCACATATCCGCTTTTAAATGTAACTCTATCTAAGTAGCGTTTGTCTATCTTAACTCTATTATTCCAAAAATTATGATTTAACAACGGTTGCATATAAGAAGGAGACTCTGAAAAATCTATAGACTGAGCTGTTTCTACTGGGATTTCAAAACTCGTATGAGTTTTATACTCAAAAGAAATGCTATCTTTTTTATCCGCAGATATAATCTCTGACAAATAATACGAAGTGGGAACATCTCTAGGTTGAGCTACAAGAGATGATGAAGGGATGGTAGAGGTTTCTATTTCATTAAAAATCAACATTGTCCCATTTTCAACAATAACTTGAAAACCATAATTAGGCGCTCCCAATCTTGTAACTTTAATTGAGTTATTGTTTTCGAATACGATTTCTTCAACACCATTCCTTTCTACATAATAAAAGGTAGCATTAATGCCATAAGCATTTAATATATATTTGTCTGGTTGCCCATCTTCATATCCACGCCAAACACCATATAAATAACGATAATTTTCTTCATTAAAAGTTAAGTTTTCGATATCCTCACGAGCAATACTTGTATGATTATCTGGAGCTCCTTTAACATTACGAACAATAGCCCCCCCTGCTTGTAAGTTCCAACCCAACCCAACCCAAGAAGCTCGTTCATTTAATCTAATACCAGAAGAATTATAAGAAAGTGATATCGGAAGTTGTAAACTCCCACTTTTTATAGCATACATAGGTACTGAAATACTGACTTGACCTAAATTGGCATTTACTTCATAAGCCCCAAACCTTGCTAAACTAGCAGAGTTGGGAGAAACAGGAGTCAGTTGTGGTAGTTCTGGCATATCTTGTGAGATTGCCATATTAAAAACAAATAACAGGATACTAAGAAAACACTTTTTTTTCATTTAAAATAGGGGTAAATTTATTTTTATTAACTGTATGGTGTGTGAAATAACAATTATCAACAGTGCAAGAAAAAACAGCATTTATTGTCCTACATTGTCAATGTGCAAACCTATGACAAATACTTTTCAAAAAAAACATATAGTTCTACGTATTTTTTCCCTCAGCACTTATTCTACTCAAACCTTGATAAACACCTTCTTTTTAAAGAGCAAGAAGCCCAAGCCCAAGTAAAAAACCACTACTACCAATGCATACAAAAGTGATGACAACTCATCCGACAAGAAAGAGTGTACAAACACCGTTTGATACAAAAGGGAGTGCACATTTTCATGCTCATTTACTTGAATCAAATACATTGTCTTGGAAATAAAACTGGATAAAAAGTAAATGGTGATGGCATTCATGCCAACGTATTTGAAAATGCTTCCAAATGCATACTGTTTGACATCCTTTAGATAATAGATAATCGCAAGAATCAACGTTGCCCATCCACTTGTCGCCAAAACGAAACTACTACTCCAAATGGCTTTGTTTATAGGAAACCAGATGTTAAAAGCATAACCTGACACCAATAGTCCAAATGCCGTATAAAAAAGCAACCTGACATCGCCAAGCCCGTCCAACAGCTTTCCTATCAATATTCCCGAAATACAAGTCACAATTGCAGGAATGGTACTCAATATCCCTTCTGGATCATAATCTGATTGCCACATATGCTTTCCCAAAAGCTTTAAATCAATGTAGTTTGCCCAATTATTCGGTGCCCTATCAAAAGTAGGCAATTCGCCTTCTATATTAGGAATGGGAACGAAGCCAAGAAACAACCAATACCCCATCAATATCACCAACCCCATACCCAATAGAGTCTTCCAATTGCAATTGAGGTATAATATGGAGGCTATGAAAAAAACAATGCCAATTCTTTGCAATACACCTGGAAACCGAAGTGTCTCGTAGTCATTTAAAAAAGGGAAATATGGCAAAAACAGGTTCAAGAATACCCCCAAACCTATCAATTTCAAACTTCTAATGGCTATTTTACCATATGTGGATTTAGTATTTGACTTGTTCTTGTATGCGTAATAGATGGAGATTCCCACTATGTATAGAAAAAAGGGGAATACCAAATCTGTTGGTGTCAACCCATGCCATTCTGCATGAAGCAAAGGTGCATACACCGCATTCCAAGTTCCCGGTGTGTTTACCAATATCATTGCTACTATGGTAACGCCTCTTAAAACATCTACAGATTCTACCCTACTGGCCATTCCTACAGAATGTCTGCTTTTATCTTATTCCAAATGCGTTTTAGCAAATAGCCACTTATAATTGCAGAAACCGTCAAACAAATGGCCCAGTTGTATTCACCGTATATCCAATACCCCATGGCAAACAAGCAACTATATATGAGTACACAACCTAGTAGCATGGCAACGATTCCAGAAGGGACGCTCCAACCTTCATTGCTATCCACTATATCTACATTGTCTTCTTTCGCTTCATCTATGACCTTATCCCATCCTGGACCTCCCGGTTGAATCTTTTTATAGAAACCACGCAGAATTTCATTGCTCTCAGGTTGCGTTGCATACATAACTATTACCCAAACGATTGTGGTTACCAGAACTATTGACGGGAACTTTGCCCATTCTGGAAAAACACCGGATACATCATTGAACAATATCTCTCCAACTGGAGTAAAACTTACGATAATCGAAATAATACCAGAAGCAAACATTGCTGCTATCTCTGTCCAAGCATTAATCCTCCACCAAAACCAACGCAAGATGAACAACAATCCCGTACCAGCTCCGAACATCAAAATCACATCGAACAATTGCAATGCATTTTGCAATACCAAGGCCAACAATGCACTGCACACCATCAATACCACAGTAGACAATCGTCCTACAGCCACCAACCTTTTCTCTGATGCACCAGGATTTATTTGTTGTTTGTAAAAATCGTTGACTATGTATGACGATCCCCAATTCAAATGTGTTGAAATAGTACTCATATATGCAGCAACTAGCGATGCCAACACCAAACCTAGCAAACCGCTGGGTAGTTTTGTCAACATTGCGGAATAAGCCAAATCATGGCCTAATTTATCTTCAGAGACATTGGGAAAGGCTTCTTGAATACTTGCCAAATCCGGAAATACCACCAACGAAGCCAAAGCCACTATGATCCATGGCCAAGGTCGCAATGCATAATGCATGATGTTGAAGAAAAACGTTGCGCCAATGGCATGGTTTTCGTCTTTTGCAGCCAACATACGCTGTGCAATGTAACCTCCTCCACCTGGTTCTGCTCCAGGATACCATGCGCTCCACCATTGTACCGCCAATGGAATTACAAGCAAGGTTATCAATGCTTTCTTATCACTAAAATCTGGAAGTAGAGACAATTTCCCCGATACGTTCTCATTGGCCATCAAGGCTTCCAAACCTCCAACTTCTGGGATGTTCACTAAATAATATGCTGCGCCAATTGCTCCTCCCATAGCTACAAAGAACAATACAAAGTCCGTATAGACCACTCCTTTAAAACCTCCAACAGCACTAAAAATAACAGTTATTAACCCTGCACTGATAACAGTTTGCCATGGTTCCAATCCCAGCATGATCTGTCCAATTTTAATTGCTGCCAAGGTAACCGCAGACATTGCCAAGATATTAAAAACGATACCGAGATAGACAGCCCTGAATTTTCTTAAAAATTTTGCAGGAGCACCTCCATATCTCAATTCATAGTATTCTATATCCGTATTTACATTAGACTTTCTCCATAATTTTGCATAGACGAATACGGTCAACAACCCAGTAATTAAAAAGGCCCACCATACCCAATTACCAGAAACGCCATTGTTTCTTACGATATCCGTAACAAGATTTGGTGTATCCGTCGAAAATGTCGTAGCTACCATTGAAAGCCCCAAAAGCCACCACGGCATGTTTCTACCAGACAAGAAGAATTCCGAAGAGTTTTTCCCTGATTTCTTCGAAACCCAAATCCCTATAAAGAGTGTAATTGCAAAAAATGATGTTATTAAAACATAATCTATTGTAGATAATTCAATCATAATATGTTATTTTTCTATGTCTTTATTATTGTTAAATATGCGTTCTTTTGTAATTTTCAAATAGTTTCTACCAATGGGAATCTTTCTATTGGAAATTTCTATGGTATTTCCTTCCAGAGCCACTATTTTATTTATTGAGATGGTGTATGATCTATGCACCCTTATAAAACTCGATTGTGGCAATTCTTCCGTTATGGCAGTAAGAGACTTATGTACGACATAATCCCCCAAGGAAGTAATCACCTTGATGTAGTCTTTGAGGCTTTCAATGTATAGAATGTCATTTAGATTTGTTTTCACCAGTTTTTTGTTCACCTTTAAAAAGATGTGCGGTTCTTGGTGTAAATTTCCTTCCCCACCATTGTTGCTTAGGTATACTTGTTGGTAAATTTTATTGACAGTCTTCAAAAATCTATTGAACGGTATGGGTTTCACCAAATAATCCAACACATTGATTTCAAAGCTTTTTACCGCATATTCCCTATAGGCCGTAGTAATGACGATCAATGGTTTGTTACTTAGACTTTCTATGAATGTAAAACCTGTCATTTGTGGCATGTTGATATCCAAAAAAATGACATCTATCTTTTCTTTTTCAAGAACGCCATAGGCCATCAAAGGATCATTGAAGGTTGCTACAATGTCTATATGATCAAAATTCTTCAAATGATTTTCGATCACTTTAATCGCCAAAGGTTCATCATCAATAATTAAGCATTTAATTTTTATCATACTGGAATTTTTAAAAACAGACTATATCTATCCTCTATTATTTTCGTTTCCAAACTATAGTTGTTGAAAAACAACAAGTTTAGTCTACGTTTGGCATTGGCTATTCCAATACCTTGTTTTTCATTTTGACTTGCATTGGGGTTGAAATTATTTATAAGCTCGAATTCCAAAAAATCCTTACCAATCATTTTAAAGCTCATATTGATTTTAATATGATCATTTTCCTTCAAACCATGTTTGAAACAATTTTCTATGAAAGAAAGATATAACAAAGGAGGCACTTCCACATCTTCTATGCTTCCGGTAATGTCCATTTCGGATTCCACACTATTGCCAAACCTCAATCGTTCAATGTCTATGTAATTGTTTATATGGTTTATTTCTTCCAACAAGCTTGTCTTTGAGCTTTGCACCTCATATAGGACATATTGCATCATCTCCGATAGCTTAATGACCAAACGCGGTGCATTGTCCGACTTGCTCAAGGTCAATGCATATAGGTTGTTTAGCGTATTGAAAAAGAAATGCGGTTGTATCTGAGTTCTCAAATATTTCAATTCCGTGCTCATTTGCAATTTGGCCAAGTCTTCATTCCTTCTCTTTTCTATGGACCAATCAATGACCAATTTTATTGCCGAAACAAATCCTATAACATACAACTCTCCCAAAATTACTGCTATAATATGATTTAATTCAAGAAATTTCCCTGAATCTTCTGCCTCAGGCCAAATCTCCTTGGTCACTAGAAGATAATTCAAGCCCGTCCTTATCAAATACACCGAAATCAATATCAATATCAGTGAAAAGAGATATTGCCAATACCTTTTTCTCAATATGAACTTTGGGATGAGATAGAATACATTGACATATATCACTATCATGTGTATTGGAAACTCCACAAGATTGGATTTCAAAGAATACCAATAATCGTTAAAATAGCTTCCCCATCTAATTACATTGAAAAAGAAATACCCTAACCAAAACAGAATGTGGTATTTAACAGGAATCGTGTTTTTTATTTTTTTACTAAAAAAGATGATAATGCAAGTATTTTTATTTTTTTGACATAGCAATTTTAGTGATATAATAATTAATTAACAATAATTTTATCAATTGTTTATTTTATAAAAAACACTTATCGATTATTAATTGTTGTCTAGCTCCAAAACACAGTTGTTTATATATTTTTTTTTATGACTATTTTATAAATAAATACTTTGGAATAAAATTATTAAAGACTAAACACTCAAATTATGAAACACAATTTAAGAATGATTTTCTTAGTTTCTTTTCTGTTTTTAACGGCAAATCTATTTGCACAGGAAAAAGAAGTTAAGGGAACAGTAACATCAAAGGCCGATGGATCGCCTCTTCCTGGTGTTAACGCATTCGTAAAAGGGTCTTCCAACAATGGAACCCAAACAGATTTTGATGGTAACTATTCATTGACAGTCTCCACAGGGGACATCATCGTCTTTTCTTACCTAGGATTGAAAACAGAAGAAGTTACCGTAGGTACTTTTTCAACCATCGACATCCAAATGGAGGAAGATACGGAAAGCCTTGACGAGGTAATAGTAACGGCATTGGGAGTTAAAAAGACAAGAAAGTCCTTGACCTATGCCGCTCAAGACATCAATGCAGACGAATTAAGCAAATCCAAACAGACAAATCCAATAAACAGCTTGTCTGGAAAAGTTTCTGGTGTAGCCATTACACGTAGTGCCTCTGGTGCTGGAGGATCTGTAAAAGTTGTCTTGAGAGGTAATTCTTCCATAGGCAACAACCAACCTTTATATGTGATAGATGGGATACCTCTATCCAATCCAACTGCTGGTCAACCTTCCGATACATTTGGAGATATCAATGGAGGAAACAAAGATGGTGGTGATGCCTTATCTTTGATAAACCCTGACGACATTGAATCTTTAACAATCCTAAAAGGAGCATCAGCATCGGCCCTATATGGTAGTGCTGGTTTGAATGGAGTTATTTTAATCACCACCAAACGAGGACGATCTGGCGGATTCAAAGTAGATTTCTCATCTAACTTAACCGTAGATAGTCCAGCATATATGATGGAATTCAATAGTGAAGCCGAAAGCAACATCGATGATTTTTTGGGTAACGGTGTCACAAACATCAACTCATTGAGCATTTCTGGTGGAACGGACAAGGCTCAAACCTATTTTTCCTATAGCAATACCAATGCCAATGGCATCTTGGAAACCAATACACTCAAACAACATTCATTCAATGTAAGAGAAACAGCTCAATTGTTTGACGATAGACTCAACATAAGTGCTAGCGTATTGGCTTCTACTCAAAAAATAAACAATAGACCAGTTTCAGGTTTGTATTTCAATCCTCTAGTTGGTACTTATGCCTTTGATTCAGATTCTGAAAGATTATCTGACTATAGCGATTTCGAAGCCTATGACCCGGCCAGAAACATCCAAGCACAACGCTGGTTCAGAGCAACTTCGGACATCGAACAAAACCCATATTGGATATTACATCGTAATGCAAGTGAAGACACCAACAAGAAATTGTTGACATCATTGAACTTAAGCTATAGATTCAATGATTGGTTTTCTCTTCAAACAAGAGGGACCTATGATCAATCCATCTTGAATTTCGATAAAAAGATATATGCTACGACTGAAGCTACATTAGCGCCCTTAAATGGACGATACATTGTAAGAAATCAAGACTTCAAACAACTTTTTGGAGACATCATAGCAACCATTACTCCAAAAATCAATGATGATTTCAGTTTAACGGCTCTTGTTGGAGCTAGCACGACAAGAAATACGACTGAGGAATTCAATGCCGATTCAGGAACAAATGGAGGATTGCAATTTGCAAATGTATTCTCATACCAAAACTTTGAAGGTAACCCTCAAGTGAATTTTTCACAAAATTCCTATGAAACGAGAACCTCTTCCCTGTTTTCAAGTGCAACAATTGGATACAAAGACAAAGTATATGTGGACATAACGGCTAGAAACGATTGGACATCCACCTTACCGGAAACCAACAATTCATTCTTCTACCCTTCTTTTGGTGTTACAGGAATCTTAAGCGAATTGTTTGACCTAGGAGATAAAATCTCTTTTGCAAAACTAAGAACGTCTTATGCAGAAGTTGGAAACGGTTTCGGTGCAGATTTGATTGCTCGTAACAGATCAATCCTTTTCGGAGGTGGAGGTATAAACCCAAATGATCCGATAAACCCTTTCCCTGGAACAACTCCAAAACCAGAAAGACAACGTTCCTTTGAAATTGGTACCGAATGGCGCTTTGACAACAACCGCTATGGGATAGAGTTGGGTTACTACAGAACAAGCACAATAAATCAATACTTCACTGTTCCTGTTTCAACAACAGTTGTATCATCAGGTTTTGCCAATATAAACTCAGGAGATATCCTAAATAAAGGTATAGAGGCTACCGTTTTTGTAAAAGCAATTAACAATAATGATTTTAAATGGACTACGACTCTTAATTTTGCATCCAATAAGAATGAAATCATAAAACTTATAGATACCGACATACCTGGAATCAATTCATTGGACAACTTTGCCATCTCTCCTCCAGGTGTAAATACTTTTGGATCCTATTTGGTTGAAGGAGGTTCATTCGGAGACATTTACGCATTGGTGGTAGATAGAGATGCCAATGGTTTACCTATAGTAGCAGTGGACAATACTGACCCTGCCAACCCATCATACGCGATTCAAGCTCAAGATGACGATTCAAGAGTACCTACATTTGAAAAGGTAGGAAATGCAAATCCAGATTTCACTTTGGGATGGAACAACTCTTTTGAATATAAAAACTTCACCTTGGATTTCTTGATAGATGGAAAGTTTGGAGGGGAAACTGTTAGTTTGACGGAAGCCATAGTTGAGGGGTTAAGTAACAACTCTCAAAGAGAAACTACTAATGGAGCTGTAAATGTAGTGGATACCAATGGGACTCCATTCACGCTTTCTGCTCAAGAATATTATAGTGCTGCTGGTGGTAGAAATGGATTTACCGGTGAATACGTATACAGTGCCACCAATGTAAGATTGGCTGAGTTTGCACTAGGCTATAATTTCAAGTTGGGTGACGATTCATTCTTTTCAAGAATCAAAGCATCATTGGTAGGAAACAATTTATTTTTCTTCCACAAGGATGCCCCACATGATCCAAACATTTCATTAAGTACAGGAAATGCACTACAAGGTGTAGATGTTTTAGGTCTTCCTTCTTCAAGAAGCGTTGGTCTTAATATTAATTTAACATTCTAAAAAAATAACTCATGAAAAAAATAAGTAAATTATTAATATGCTTGCTTGTCATAGGGTCGGTTGGTATTTCTTGTAGTGACTTGGAAGAAATAAACAATAACCCTAGAGACATAACAGCAGGGCAATTGGAAGTCGACTTTCAACATGTAGGCTCTAAATACAAACCAATCTTTGAAAGCATCTATCAATACACCCCTGCATGGTCTTACCAATTGCAACAAAATTTGAATGCGGACGTCTACTCAGGATATATGACAAACCCACGACCTTTCGTGGCTGGAGCTAACAATACAACATACAATCTTGTAAGTGGATGGAACAATTTCATTTGGAGTGTCCCTTATTCCAATGTTATGAACAATGTTAAATCCATCAGTGATTTGACTCAAGAAGATTTCCCAACATTGCATGCAGTGGCTTTGATTCTAAAAGTTGAAGCCATGCACCGTGTTTCTGATGTATTTGGGCCAATAGTATACACCAATTTTGGAGACATCGAAAATGCAGGTGTATATGATTCACAACAAGCAGCATACAATGCATTCTTTGCTGACTTGGATACTGCTGTTGCTAATTTGATGGCTGACATTGATAGTGAAAGATTTGCTGCCTTCGATTTATCTTATGGTGGAAATTACACCAATTGGGTAAAAGTTGCCAATTCATTGAGATTACGTTTGGCTATTCGTATCTCCAAAGTGGATCCAGCAAAAGCCAAACTGGAAGGAGAAAAGGCATTGTCTCAATCTTTAGGGGTTATGGCGGTAAATGCTGATAGTTTTTTCGTAAACAGTGCTTTGGACCATCCTCTATCTGTAATAGACAATTCTTGGGGAGATATTAGAATGAATGCTTCCATGGAATCAATTTTGGTAGGTTACGATGATTCAAGAATTGGTAACTACTTTGATACTTCAGTAGATTACGCAGGAGAATACAAAGGTATTAGAAATGGGTTACCTCTACTTTCCGGTTATACAGATGAGCTTGCTCAAAAAGAAGATTATATTGGTTTTTCAACAATGAACGAATCGGTAAAAACGTCTTCTGTACAATTAATGACTGCTGCTGAAGTACACTTTTTGAAAGCTGAAGCTGCCTTGAGAGGTTGGTCTGGAGCTGGAGATGCCCAAACCAATTATGAAATGGGTATTACCACTTCATTCGAACAACGAGGAGCAAGTGGTGCAGCGGCTTACATTGCCGATGCTACTTCTACTCCTGCCGATTATGTAGACCCTGTAACCCCTTCAAACAACGCGACAGCTTTAAGCAATGTCACAATAGCATGGAACGCAGCTGACACGAACGAAATAAAACTTGAGAAAATAATTACTCAAAAATGGATAGCAATGTTTCCTGAAGGTCAAGAGGCTTGGAGTGAATTCAGAAGAACTGGTTATCCTAAAATTTTCCCTGTGGTAAGTAACCAAAGTGGAGGCATCGTAGATACCAATACACAAATAAGAAGAATCCCTTTTGTTGATAGCGAGCTATCAACCAATGCATCTGGAGTAGCTGCTGCCGTATCACTTTTAGGTGGTCCTGACAACGCTGGTACAAGACTTTGGTGGGATACTGGAGGACCAAACTTTTAATATTAACAAGTAAACTATAATTAACATTTTTGATTAGTCACAAAACAAGCGGGAAAAGAGTTTTCCCGCCTGTTTTAATCAAATTAAGAAACACAAAATAATTTTTTATAATGAGAGTGGATATTCCTATGTATAAAAATATAGAGTATAGAGAACCTGGAAAGTTTGAAGAAACGCGTTTTGAAAAAATACACAACATCATTTTCGATTCCTCTAAAAAAGCTTCAATTCTTGTTGCACAAGAGATAGCTGACCTAATTAGGGAAAAACAAAAACTTGGTGAAAAATGTGTGCTGGGTTTAGCTACTGGATCCTCCCCTATTAAAGTTTACGAAGAACTCATACGATTACACAAAGAAGAAGGTTTAAGCTTTTCCAATGTGATTACGTTCAATCTGGATGAATACTATCCAATGGACAAAAGCAACATTCAAAGCTATCACTACTTCATGCATGAGCATCTTTTCAACCATATAGATATTTTATCTGAAAACATAAACATCCCTGACGGGAACATAAACAATGAAGACTTATACCAATATTGCATTGACTATGAAATGAAAATAAAAAAAGCCGGAGGTATCGATTTTCAACTTTTGGGAATTGGTAGAACTGGGCATATTGGTTTTAACGAACCAGGTTCCCATTTAAATTCCGGGACAAGAATAATCACATTGGATCACATTACTAGAATAGATGCAGCTCCAGCCTTTTTAGGCATAGACAATGTACCAAGGAAAGCAATAACAATGGGAATTGGAACGGTAAAAAGTGCCAAAAGAATTGTTTTATTGGCTTGGGGGCTTCATAAAGCTGGAATAATTAAAGATACCATAGAAGGAGAAATCAGTTCCAATGTTCCTGCAACATATTTGCAACAACACGACAATGTGACATTCATTATAGACAAGGAGGCATCCTCAGAACTCACAAGGGTAAAAACACCTTGGTTGGTTACTTCTTGCCTTTGGTCTGACCACTTAAAACTAAAAGCCGTTGTTTGGTTAAGCGAACTGGTAAGCAAGCCAATTCTAAAACTAACGGATAAAGATTATAACGACAATGGGATGTCTGGCCTATTGACCGAGGAAGGGACTGCTTATGATTTAAACATAAAAATGTTCAATAAACTACAACGTACCATCACGGGGTGGCCAGGAGGAAAACCAAATGCAGATGATTCAAATAGACCAGAAAGAGCGGAGCCCACAAAAAAGAGAGTCATTATTTTTAGTCCTCATCCAGATGATGACGTCATTTCCATGGGGGGCACATTCGATAGATTGGTCGAACAAGGTCATGAAGTACACATTGCCTATCAAACTTCTGGAAACATAGCTGTTTCAGACGAAGAGGCCTTGAAATTTGCAGAAATATCCAAAGCTGTCAATGGTGATTCTGAGAATGCAAATGACATCATAGATTTCATAAAGTACAAAAAGGGCAATGACATCATAGATTCATTGGAGGTCAGAAACCTAAAAGGTCTAATTCGCAAAAGTGAATCACTTGCAGCAACGAGATATTTAGGACTTCCTGACGAAAACGTACACTTTTTAAACCTTCCCTTCTATGAAACTGGAACCATTAAAAAAGGAGATCTCACGCAAACGGACATTAGCATAATATGCAATATCATAAAAGACATAAAGCCACATCAAATATATGCAGCTGGAGATTTGGCAGATCCCCATGGTACACACAAAGTCTGTCTTGATGCACTTTTCATGGCCATTAACACGATAAAAACCGAAACATTCATGAGAGATTGTTGGGTATGGCTATATAGAGGCGCATGGCATGAATGGGAATCTTATGAGATAGAAATGGCAGTTCCAATGAGTCCCGATCAAGTACTAAAGAAGAGACACGCCATATTTTACCACCAATCACAAAAGGATGGTGTTATGTTTCAAGGCGATGACTCCAGAGAGTTTTGGGTTAGAGTCGAAGACAGAAATAGATTGACCGCAAAAAAATACAATGATTTTGGTTTGGCTGACTATGCGGCAATTGAAGCCTTTAAACGTTACCACTTTTAAAGTATGAAACATTCATAACTTAAAATTTAGATACACAGCGGAATGATTATATGAATGTTACGGATGACCGATAAAAAACACTAAATATGAACAGATGAAAAGATTAGCCTTCATTTCACTTTTGTTTTTGGGATTTACAATGCTTTTTTACTTTGTGAATAGCTGTAAATCCCACACGACAACAAATTCAATTGAAGGCACTTGGAAAATGATTTATGCAGAAACCAAAGAAAATGATTCCATTGAATACAAAGATCTAAGCAATACCAACTTCATAAAAATTTTAAACGACTCTCACTTTGCCTTCTTCAACCAAGAACATTCTGGGAACGAAAATTTTTATGGAGGTGCTGGGATTTATCAGCTAATAGGCAACGACTATATAGAGACATTGAATTATACATCTGTAGAGGCAATAAAAAATCACAAGTTCTCTTTTAAAGTCGAAATAAAGGGAGATACTTTAATTCAATCAGGTTTAGAAGAAGTGAAAAGCATTGGTATGAAACGAGAAATCATAGAAAAATATGTAAGAATCGATGCCCCTCTTTCAAACAATTAAAAAACAAAAATGAAAAAACTCATATTATATATATTATTTGTAAGTTTTGGTCAATTGTCATTTTCTCAAAATGATTTGACCAAAGAATACAATTTGATGCCTTGGCCTGAACATATTGAAGGAAACGATGCAATATTCCGTATTGACACTAGTATGACCATTTCAATAAATGGACATTTGGACAGCAAGCGCGTAGACAATGCTGCCGTCAACTTCTTAAGGAGACTTTCCAATAGAACCGGTGTATTTATCGATCGTGGATTTCCTCTGAAAAATCAAGAGGCATCCATTGAAGTAAGTTACGACTCCATCTCCAATTTAACCGTCAATGATGATGAATCTTATACATTAAAAGTTCAAAACGACAAAATTATCATTAAAGCAGTTACGGATGTTGGTGCTTTGAGAGCACTGCAAACCCTTTTGCAATTGGTAAGTTATGATGAGATTGGATATTACTTTAAAGGCGCAGACATTGATGACTCTCCTCGTTTCGTATGGAGAGGACTCATGATAGATGTTGCAAGGCATTTTCATCCCATCGAAGTCTTGAAAAGAAACTTGGATGCAATGGCATCTGTAAAATTGAATGTATTCCATTGGCATCTTACAGACGACCAAGGATTTAGAGTCGAGTCCAAAGTCTATCCCAAACTACACGAATTGGCTTCGGATGGACTGTATTATACACAAGATCAAATCAAAGATTTGGTGACCTATGCCTCTAATCTTGGAATTAGGGTAATTCCCGAAATTGACGTTCCTGGCCATGCGTCTGCAATTTTAACGGCATATCCGGAACTTGGCAGCAAAGAAGGCTATGAGTATTCCATAGAGCGCCACGCAGGCATCTTTGACCCTACATTGGATCCAACAAATGAGGAGACATACGTATTTTTAGAGAACCTGTTCACAGAAGTAGCAGCTTTGTTTCCAGATCGTTACTTTCACATTGGTGGAGATGAAAACGCTGGAAAACATTGGAATGAAAATGAAAAGATAACCCAATTCAAAAAAGAACACAACCTAAAGAACAACCACGAACTACAAACTTATTTCAACATAAGACTTGAAAAAACTCTAAACAAATTAGACAAATATCTTATGGGTTGGGATGAAATTATGACTCCCAACATGCCTACTACCGCAGTAATCCACTCTTGGAGAGGAGAAAATGAAGGATTACCAAAAGGAGGTTCTTTGATAAGTGCAGCAAAAAAAGGATATCAAGCCGTGCTATCCAATGGTTATTACATAGACAGAATGCTATCTGTAGAGCATCATTACAGTGTTGACCCCATTGGAAATGTAAAACTAACGGAAGACGAACTAAAACGTGTCTTGGGAGGCGAAGCGACCATGTGGAGTGAATTAGTGACTCCTTTGACGATAGATTCTAGAATTTGGCCAAGAACAGCAGCCATAGCCGAACGTTTTTGGTCTCCAAAAAATGTCAATGACATAGACAACATGCTACATCGTTTGAAAGATGTAAATCACAAACTTGAAGAATTGGGAATTGCCCATATAAAAAATAGAGCCGTCATTTTAAGAAACATAAGTAACCACCAAAATAACAGCGCCTTAGAAACACTAACTAACCTGTGTGAACCCCTAAAAGTGTATTCTAGAAATAAAGGAGGAATCGAGTATAAGTCCTTTTCTCCTTTTACATTGTTTGCAGATGCGTGCGTAGTAGATGCCATTGATGCCGTTCCTTTCAACAAAGCCGTAAGTCTGCTTAAAGCCAAAAACAACAAGGAAGACGTTTCGGCCGTAATTTACAACAGTCTAAAAAAATGGTCTACCAACTATGACATCTTGCTTCCCATAATAGATGCTCCCAACGTGAAACCTTTGGAACCCTTATCCAAGAACCTGTCAAAAATTTCGAAATTGCTATTGAAGATATTTGATGATGAAAAACTTTCACAAGCTGAATACAATGAATTGAACACAACCATAGACATACTAAACAAACCATACCTCGATGTAGAATTAGCAGTTATAGAATCCCTACAGGAGTTAATTAAATTTTGTGAAACGAATTACCCTATAAAATAAAATTTATGAGATCTAACAATATAACATTAAAAGACATAGCTTCGCTTTTGAACATTTCTATTTCGACGGTTTCCAAAGCTTTGAACGACAGCTCCGACATTAGCGAAGCCACAAAAAACAAAGTTCTGGAAATAGCAGACTCGCTTAACTACAAGCCTAACTTCTATGCTTCAGCTTTACGTAACAACAGAAGTTTGATCTTAGGAGTTCTGCTACCCGACCTAACAGACAGTTTCTTTTTGGAATCTTTGAATGGCATAACGGAAGAGTCTCTAAAAAATGATTATAAGGTCATGGTCTATCAATCCTGCAATGATTTTAAGAAAGAGGTGGCATACGCCAAACTTCTATCTGAAAGCAACATCATAGATGGCCTTATCTTTTCTTCTACCAAAAAAGTGATTTTTTCAAAAAAGGAAAACCACATAACTAGTTTTATAAACAAGGGAGTTCCCGTTACCTACATAAACAAACAAAACAGGGTCAGTGTAAACGATACGATCAAGGAGCGTGGTTATGAGATTGGTCAAGATTGTGTAAAGGAACTCCTATCCAAAATCAATCATGTCAACATAAGTGCCTAAAAAAGAATAAAACCCTTGTGCACTTTGTTGGATTTTAACAAAATAGACCAACCCATAGCAGAAATACAGATTGTCATTTTATGAGGCTATTCGAAAAAATGAGACCAAAATCCCTACATACCAACTCAATCCTTTGCCTATCATTGGTCTTGTCCTTATTCTACGCTTGCAATACACCAAAAACGAAGGAAAGTGAAACACTTTTTAGCCTCATAGACAACGAAGTCACCAACATTGACTTTACCAACAATGTAAAAGAAGATCTCTATTTTAATTTTTTAAATTATCCCTATGTATATAACGGAGGAGGCATAGCCACAGGAGACATCAACAATGATGGCTTGGAGGATTTGTACTTTACATCCAATCAGCATTCCAATGCATTGTACTTGAATCAAGGCGGTTTTAAATTTCTGGACATCACCAAAAAGGCAAAAGTTTCGGATGAAAATGGATGGACTACCGGTGTTTCGATGATAGACATAAACAACGATGGGTGGTTGGACATATATGTTTGCAAATCGGGAGCATTACAAAACGACGAAGCACGCAAAAATAAACTTTTCATCAACCAAAAGGATGACACCTTCAAAGAAAGCGCATCCCAATATGGTTTGGACTTCTATGGATTTTCCGTTCAATCCTATTTTTTCGATATGGACAACGATGGGGATTTAGACATGTATTTGGTCAATCATAGAGCAGATTTCCGAAACAATGTGACCATCGATTTAGAAAGAGATGCTCAGATTGAGGACTATGGTTCAGATCAATTGTTCAAGAATGAAAACGGTACATTCGTCAATGTCACCAATAATTCTGGCATAACGAACAAAGTATGGGGCTTGTCTGCTTCAATTGGAGACTTCAACGACGATGGATGGATGGATGTTTTTGTAGCAAACGATTTTCTTCAACCTGATTATCTATACATAAACAACAAAAACGGAACATTTACAGATAACGCCCTAAAGGCGTTCAAACACATCTCCAACAATAGTATGGGGTCGGATTTTGAAGACATCAACAATGATTTCCAACCTGATTTGGTAGTCTTGGACATGCTTTCTGAAGATCATATAAGAAGCAAGGAAAACATGGCTTCCATGGATACTCACAATTTCAACACGATGGTCAATTCCAATTATCATCATCAATACATGTCCAACGTCTTGCAACTAAACAATGGTGATGCTACATTCAGTGAAATCGCTCAATTGTCGGGCATTGCAAAAACCGATTGGTCTTGGGCTCCTTTGATTGCCGATTTCAACAATGATGGGTTAAAAGATGTCTTTATAACCAATGGCATACATCACGATCTTTCCAATCAGGATTTCAGGAACCAGATGCGTCAAAACATAATGAATAGAAAAAAGGTCAGCTTAGAACAAGCAATTGAAATGATGCCTTCAGACAAATTAAAAAACTACGCCTATGAAAACAATGGTGATCTAACATTTACAAGGGCTTCCGATGCATGGGGAATCAATCAGGAAGTCAATTCCAACGGAGCTGCCTATGCAGATTTGGACAATGATGGCGACTTGGACATTGTCATCAACAATCAAGCAGAAAAAGCATATGTATACAAGAACAATAGCAGTAGCAATTTTATCGCTTTTTCACTGAAAGGTCCAAAGCACAACAAAAATGGCATAGGTAGCACAATACGTTTGTATGCAAAAGACCTTCAGCAATCCAAGACGCTCTTCGTAAGCAGAGGATACCAATCGTCGGTTACCAATAAATTACATTTTGGCCTAGGAAGTTCAACAACAATGGACAGCGTTGAAATCCTATGGCCCAACAGCAAAAGGCAAGTGCTTGTCAATGTTGAAGCCAACCAGACATTAACTTTGGAGTTTGATCCCCTTAAAAGTTCAAAAAGCAAGGACAATACACAATTGTCTTCTCTCTTTGAAACCATAGACCCTTCGGAGTTAGGTATAGATTTCAAGCAAAAAGAGAACGAATTCAACGATTTCGATCTACAACTCCTGTTGCCTCAAAAACAATCTGAAATGAGCTCTCCATTGGTTGTCGGCGATGTGAACAATGATGGTTTGGATGATTTCTTCGTTGGTAATGCCAAAGGATCTTCGGCAGCTTTGTACATTCAAAAAAACGATGGAACATTTATTGAAACCAATCGAGAATTATTTCTTTTGGACAAGGCATTTGAGGATACCGATGCCAAGTTCATTGACATTGACAATGATGATGACCTGGATTTATATGTAGCATCTGGCGGATATGAAATAGAAGAAAATAGTCCTTTGCTACAAGATCGACTATATGAAAACAATGGAGAAGGGACCTTTCTCAAAAGTCAAAACCTACCAACAATACTTGTTAATTCCAAGGGAATAGCTTGGACAGATTATGACAATGATGGTGATATGGACATTTTTATTGGTAGCAGGGTAAAACATGCAAAATACCCCCTAGCCCATCAATCCCATTTCCTTGAAAATAGAAACGGAACATTCGTAGACGTCACATCAAAAAAAATAAAGGGCATTGCTGAATTGCGAATGGTAAACGATGCCATTTTTTCAGATTACGACAATGATGGGGACGATGATCTAATCGTAATTGGAGAATGGATGCCAATTACCATCTTTGAGAACAAGGATCAAGAGTTTACAAAAAAAGAAAATAGTGCATTGGAAAGCCTCAGCGGTTGGTTCCAATCCATCAAGGAAATAGATGTAAACCTTGATGGGCTTCCAGATTATGTTGTTGGGAATTGGGGTGCCAACAATAAATTTCACCCTACCAAAACTGCTCCCTTGCATATTTATGCAGATTACTTCGATGCGAACAAAACTTATGACATGGTACTAAGCAAAGTATCGAAAACTGGTGACTTGATTCCTGTAAGAGGCAAAGAGTGTTCCTCACAACAAACTCCATTCATAAACGACAAGGTAAAAACCTACAAAGCATTTGCAGCCTCCACTCTACCAGAGATATATGGTTCGGACAAACTGGACAATGCCACACACTATCAAGTAAACAACTTGAAATCCTTGATTGTAATCAATAGAGGAAATGGAACCTTAGAAACACAGAGTCTACCCAATGAAGCACAGTTTAGTCCTACTTTAAATATGGAAATCCATGATTTTGACAACGATGGTCATCTGGACATTTTCGGAGTTGGCAACGTTTTCGATTCTGAAGTAGAGACCATTCGCTATGACGCATCCAAAGGTTATATCCTTTTAGGTGATGGAAATGGTAAATTCAAATTTAACAACGACTCCGGCTATTTCAATGACAACGAAGCCAAATCCATTGAAAAAATAAAAATCGGAAACGCGATGCATTTCATTCTTTTAAACAAGAACGAGGCTTTGAAAATCTTAAAACTAAAAAACCATGGTGACAACTAATTTAAGCATCGACAATAAGAGCAAATACACCTCAACACCATACTCAGAAGCAAACAAGCCTTCTGCAGGATCTTTTGACGATTTGACCCACATCGAATCCTTTGACAATGCCAAACTCTATAAGAAGTTCTTAAATTGGGTCAGTGGAGAATTCGATCTATTCTTGCAAATAGAAGAAAATGATTTGCAAGTGTTCTTTCCCAATGGGAGTCTTCACATCAAAGAACAAGACATAGATTCAAACCTCATTGCAGCCGAAATCAACATCAAGAGTAAAAACCCTACGGTAGGAGTCAACATATACAACCAAATAACTTCTGTGGCGAATCATTTGAAAACGATATACTGCCCATAGGAAACACCTTATACCAATTTGCTTATATAGCAGTTTGGCTTTCAAAGTAAAAGCTCTTTCTATGCTGCATTTAAAAAGGCTACCTGTACTACTCCTTCAAAATACAAAACGCCTAATTCGTACCTGTTTTGACTACGTTTGAGTTCCTGAAAATTAAAAGAAATTCACAAAAAGGGTTTGGGTTTCAGTAATTCGGACTCATATCCAGTCTATTTTCTTTATTAATTCTCGAACTTTATCAATATTTGACCAATCAATCAAGATAGAAGGAATATGAAAAAATTATAAATACACAATTCTATTCCTTTCAACAAACAATTAAAAACAACAAACAATTTAAAAAGTGAACATTTATGAAAAAAACAATTTTAATGTGCTTATTTGCAATCGCATCAATCTTAACGATGAATGCACAAGATTCAATCGCAGCCAAACAATTTGAGGTCAAGGTAATTACTAGTGTAGAATCCATCGTACCCAGTGGTTTAGGACGTTCTAGGTTAATTTCCGCAAATGAGGAGAGAGACTACAAGCAATTTACCTCTTCACAAAACGAAGACGACAATACACGCAACAAATCCAAAAGAAAAGACATAAGGGTTAAGGATTTTGACGAAACCAAACTTTTGAACTTTTACAACATAGGTGGCATTCGTTTCCAAAACATTGCAGCCAACGATGCCGTGATTTCCTCCAAGCTCACCACAATGCTTTCAGAAGGATGGGACTTGGTATTTGTGACCAGCGCAGTGGAAAGTGATTCTGGAGAATCTGATGGCCAAGGAATATTCATAACCAGATATATATTCAAAAGAGCATTGTAGCCAGTTTTTACATCAAAACTTCTTAAATCGAAGTTCGAAACAATAAAAAACCATCCGAGGTTGGATGGTTTTTAATTTGATTTGATTTCTCAAATCTGCTATTAATCAAAAGTGTTAAGGGTAATCTCTTTAATGTCTTTTTTATCTTTTTTTTAGAAGTTAGCTCCTTCTGGCAACTGTTGTATAAATACAAAGGTTGATGTTGGCGGGCCTCCGAATACTGAGTTTGAAGGGTTGTTGAATATGTTGTTTCTTACATACAACACATCGCTTGTCGCTCCCGAGTAAACAGTTACACCGTCCATGTCCACATCTGTCCCATTGTAGCCTATAGATGGGTAACTTGCCACTGGAGGGCCTCCAAATACAGAGTTGTTGGGATCATTGAAGACTTGACTTCTAATCGGCGAGACGTCCGACAAGGCTCCCGAATAATTTAAACGCCCATCGCCATTGGAATCTCCAGCCCACATTGCCACTACTCCACTAGGTACTCCAAATGTCGTTTGTGCATCCGTACCATAAGTTATCTGGTTGTTGGCATCTGTAAAATCCACTCTAGATGCCACATCGGACAAAGCCACCGTATTGGCAGTCATAATCCCCAAATGGTTACGATGTTTCACCACTACGTAATAATCGTCATGTGCTATGCAGAATTCCAAATTTGAAATACCATCTATCCCGACGATGTCTCCATCTCGTTGTATCAATGCCGATTGGCTTTCTCTTATCAATGTATCGTCATTGGCGTCTCTAAGTTCCACAAAAACCCAATCCACTATGTCGTTCCCAACAGCCCCCGTTCCGGAAGTCCCTCCCGCATTTAGTACACTTGCCAGGCAAGTAGCTCCATCCGCATATGGAGACGTGGTACTCAACAACGTATTGCGAATGTCGTCTCTCATCAAACTTTCTTCTCCTGCATTCGGGTTTAACAAAGCTCCTTGCAGAAATGCTGCCGGATTGAGTAGTATCGGCCTTTCCAACGACCCTGCCTTTATTGGAGTATCTGGGGTTCCGCTAAATCCACATTCTAGGAATCTAAAGGTATTGCCATCACTGCTCACACTCATTTTTATCCACCCATAATGGATGCGATTGGACCTGATCATCTTGATTCCTATGTATTTTGTTTGACCTCTCCATACTTGGTAATCATCGGAATCGATCATGTGCTGTCCATCTCCTGAATAATATTCTCGCCCATTTTTCCAAGAACTCATAGGTCCTATTATGGTTCCTGCATCCAAAGGTGTCAATTCATAGTCTTCATTTGCAATAGCTTCCTTTCTCCAAGAAATGAACTTTATGCCATGAGCCACGCCTGTATCATAAATCTGCATTTGATAAGATTGTCTTTCCCTATCAACGGATTGATGAGACGTAAAGTAACTGAAGCTCCCATTTGAAGCATCATCACCCTCACTCACGACTAGTACGCTATCGTCCAATATCTTTGAAAAGCTATCGCCAAGATATTCCAAATGAAATACATATTCTGTAAATGTGACAAGCGAGGCATCATTTGAAGCAAATGCAGCATCCAAAAACTCAAAATTTATGTTTCTTTCATAATCCCACTCACCATTTGCTATTGAAGCAGTTCCTTCCATGGACAACTTAGCTTGATTGCCATTAAGTACCGTTACGGCAAATTGCAATCCTGCTGGCACATTGGATATGGTGTAGTGCGTTCCTTCTACCAAACTTCCAGTGGTAGCAAACAAATCGTCTTTCAAATCAACGATAATGTCATTCCCCATGGTTCCATCATTGTCTATGGATTCCAAAAATCTATCTTTGGAATAGGAAAGACTTGGTTTGTCTACATAAGCAATTATCGAGTTTCCAATATCTTGGTTTATCCCCATGGAAATTACTTCTCCAAAAGTTCCATTTTCTGAAACTCTAGCTTTCAACCAACCATAAAGATAAGATCCTGTTATCGTTGGTACTCTAAATCCAAAATAGCCTGTTTTACCGTGCCAATCGGAATAAGACGCACTGGTAAGTCTTGCTGGTGAAGTCCATGGAGAAAGGCCAGACAGCCAAGTCCCTGTAGAACTTGAGCCAATACTAGTTCCTTCTGGAAGATAAGAGATGTCGATACCTCCTGCATTACACAATATTTCCAGACTTCCATCCGGATTGTCTATGGTAAGGCTATTTCCATCATAATTTCTTATTCTCACCTTCAAATTGGCTCCTATGGCAAGAGAGTTGAAATCAGCTATGTAAGATAGATTTGTTTCTTGGCTCGAATATGCCTTTGATATGCTAGGGTAAAATGTTTCATAATAAGTTTCGTAATCACCGATGAAACTTATCTTAAAGGTTCCTGTAGTTGAGTAAATGCTACTTGCTCCTCCTACGATTGCTGGATCCAACAAGGTAATGGTAAAGCTACCCGAGTCACTTTCCTCATGACTGTTTGCCGTACCTTCCATCGTTATCTCGGCAGAAACATTGTCCGTAGCATTGATCTTTACAGTTAACCCGTTTGGCACATTGTTCGTCGTATAATGCACACCTTCCTGCCATAGTCCAGTCGCTGCAAATTGAGCTCCTTCTACTGCCTTGATCCTTCTTTTGTTGAGAATGCTACCGTCATTGGTGAAGTTTTCCAACAGCGCCAACAACTTGTCCGTGTCACTATCATTTCTGTCTTGATAGTTGAATAGTACTCTCGCTCCCAAATCCACAGCGATACCCGTATCCACGTGATTGGTGGTTTGCCATAAGGTAACACGAGCTGGGTGCTCCATGAAAGATTCCATTCTTGTCACTTGTCCTTGGGTAAACATGGACTCACAGGGATTGTAATCCATATGGTTTTGGCTATTCACATAATCACCAAAGCAATTTTGCGTACCAGGAGAACACCCTGCACCTTGTATTGTCGGTGGCGTATCTGCTACCAAATCTCCTTGATCGCTTCCAGCCACACATCCTCCATTGAAACTATGCTCCAAACCGAAAAAGTGACCGAATTCATGCGTCAATGATGACGCAGGTGGTGAGTATATGATGTACTTTCCATTGTAAACCACTCTTGCGGAACCCTCATCGGACATTCCCGTATTTGGGAACCAAGCGATTCCCGAATTGTTCTCACTACCGGATTTCAATACCAATTGGAGATGAATGTTGAAGTACTTGTAATTGTCCCAAGCATACTTTGCAATTTCATGGTCGTTTGTTCCATTTAGTCCAAAACCTTCTTTGGTTTCATGAAAGATAATGCCATTTGTAGTATTTCCGTCTGGATCAATTTGAGCCAATTTGAACTCTATGTCCATAGATCCCTCTATGCCGCTGAAATATGGATCTACTGGATCGTTACCTCCCGCAAAATCCTCATTTATCTTTTGCAATGCCTGCTCTACTCTCTCTACCGTTACTTCTCGATTGTTTCCTTGCGAGTCATCTGGCCAATTGTTTCCATATACGTGAAATACCACGGGCACTACATAACTTTGCATGGTCTTTCCCAACCCTTGCTTTTTTAGCTTGGTCATTTTCTTAACTTTTTCTTCAAACACTTTGGCTTGAAGCAAAGCTTCAGGGTGTTTTTCGTAAAATGCTTCTCGATCTTGATCGAAAGAACAGGATTCAGGATTTTCTTGCCCATAAAGGGAAGTAAAGGTCAATAGGACCAATAACATAGGGAGGCTTAATTTCATAAAGTCAATAATTTGGGGTGAATAAAACATAAGTTAACTTTTCGATAATAAATTGTTAACCCTGTTTTTTGCTAAACTAATATTAAAAACAAGAAAAACCAAACTAGTACCTACCAGTTTGTCTTTTTAAACGTTTGCTTAGATTGTCAAGGGGTTAAACAAGTTATCAAACGTTATACGTTTCATTTGCAAAAAAAGACGTGATGAAAAGGAACAAAATACATTCTTAAATCCTTACAAAATAATTTAAAACATTGCAATCAACAATTATACAACCACTTACACATACATTGCAATAAAATATTGTAGCATTCCAAGACCTAATTCGCAATTGATCCATACCATTCATAAAGTCTACAATATATCTCTTTGGAAAGAACCTGAATCTTGACAATGGAGGGAATTGTAGCAATTCACCAAGAGGTTGCCTTTGTAATTGGACTTTGCTTTTACTTTGATCCCATCAAAAAAAAAGAGCATGATGCAATTCCCTATGAGAATTTTTATTGCAACATGCTCCTTAAATTATGATTGGCCATTAAAAGGGGCCATACCTATCCTTGTATGTCCCTAGTCATTCTTGTTCTCGGAAGTAGTCGTATTAGACTCCATGTTCAACAAGGCCTCTATTTTACTCAATCTGGCTTCCAATGTACTGTTTTCCTTAGATTGAATGCCATTGATTTCCTTTAAACTCTCTATTTCCTTTTGTTGTTCTTTAACTGCTTCCAACAAAACAGCTGTAAGCGACATGTAATCCATGGACTTGTAACCTTCTTCGTTCGTTTTAACCAATTCTGGGTATACTTTCTCAACTTCTTGTGCAATCAAACCTATCTGCTTGTCTGTGGTGAAGTTTTGATCAGGGAAAGCTTCTGTTTTCCAGAAATAGGAAACACCTCTCATTTGCTTTATGTTCTCGATGACGTTTGGAAGTGTCACAATGCTCCTTTTCCATCTTTCGTCCGAGCTACAAGTACCTCCCGTACAGTTTACAGAACCATTCACATCCAATTTCACGGAAGGGTTGTTTCTACCAATGCCAACTTCTCCATCGGCGTCTATAACGAGTCGTCTGGCTCCTGCAGTATTGTCATATATATGCAATTCTCCTGGGTTGGCATCGAAAGCTCCTTGTACTCCTATAAACATTTCTCTCACAGAGTTCTTTGCCACCATTCCTGCCCAGCCATTACCTGTGTTTTCCGCTCTCAACCTGGTACCATTACCGCCAGAAGTAACATGAAGCATGTCGTCTGGACTCGTTTCATTGATACCTACTTCTCCTCCTTGGTTGATTATCATTTGCGTATTCCAAGTTATTGGAGCTCCGGCAGAAGATGATGCTCCATCGGCATGCTTAAACTCTATCCAAGCATCATTGTCGCTGCTTGCGTTACCATTGATATCGATAAACGCAGCATCCTCATTGCCCTTTATAAAGGTTTCATTGGTTCCATGACTGGCATTCCATTTATGCTGCACCCTTCCGTTTCCATCTTGCACGCTTACAATGTAATCTGAAGTACTGCCTGCCATTATGATGCCTTCGCTTCCATTGGGAGACGTTGTGTTTACAGTAGCATTTGCTGCTGTTGAGAATATGGTTCCCGTAGTTAGATTGTTTACTCCAACGACATTGTTGCCTACAAGGTTCAAATCTTGTGTTGCAGTGTGATTCCCCAAATTGTCTGCATCCAAAAACGCAGTCATGTCAACCGTTTGGGTATCTATACCATCATTTTCCAAGGACAATTCCAAGTTATTGCCATTTAATTGGAATATGTCAGCCCTTTGGGCATCTGTATTGTCCAAATAGCCACTCAAATCCACTATTTGAGTTGCAGCCCCATCGTTTTCCAGAGACAATTCCAAGTTATTCCCCAACAATTGAAACACGTCGGCTGTTTGATTGTCCAATGCATCTTGTGATTGCCAGCTTCCAGTTCCGTTGGCATCCGAAATCATCACATATCCATCTTGTTGATTTCCATCAACCATTCTAATACTTCCATTAACATGCAATCTTTGGTTGGGATTCGATTGGTTGATACCAACATTACCATCCTCGTCTATTACCATGCGCTGAGCTCCTACCGTATTGTCATATATGTGAAATCCAGAAGACGAGTCGTTGGTTTCAAAGGTCGCCTGAACCCCCATAAAAAATTCTCGTGTATTGTTCTTTGCAATGTATCCTGCAAAAAAACCATCTTGGCTATATGTTCTTATACGTTCTCCGCCTGTTCCTAGGACATCCAGTGGAAATGCAGGGTTGGAAGCCGATGCACCAATACCGATGTTCGCCGTTCTGTATATTTCCTGTCCAACACCAGTTGGCAATTCCCCATTGGTAAGCAACCAACCCTCGTTGGTGGAACTTATTACATTGTTGGTGACATCGATACCAGAACCTGCAGTATAGGGATTGCTCATATTTTCTGCCGTACTTGCATGTAGAGCATACGGCACACTCAAGAGTTGCTGCGTTCCAAGGGATGTATAGGAAGTCCCTCCACTAACATCGACAGCTAGTTCCAGAAAATAGGAATCCACAGACCAAGCAATGGCCGAAAAATCATCGGTAGTTGTTCCTTGTCCCAATGCAACGGTTGCCAAACCTACATCTGTAGTAGTCACATTTTGAGTTTCCGTGTACACTGCTGTCCCAGTTGCGCTTCCTTGATGGATTACAAATTGCAATGCAATGGCAGTACTTGTTATCGGGTTACCAAAATTATCTTTAATTATTGCTTGATAGTTAACCCCTTCTGGAGTTTGTGCATAAAGCTTGCATACCAACATTAGCAGCATTGTGAAGAGTACTTTTTTCATATTTATTTGGTTGTAAATTACTAGACGCAAATATACTATACAAATTCAACTTCGCAGATTTTTTTTCCCAATCCTGCTTATTGCTTAAAATTCCAGCTATCATCAATCAACGACAATGCCAATCCAACTCCTGTTTCATTGTTTGATAGACTCATTGATCTACATGGATTCTCTAAAATAATTCATAGATTGTTAGAATGCTCTTTTTCAAACTTGAAAACATGAAGAACAATGAAATTCGTATAAATTAGACCGTAGCTAATTTTGGGATACTTACCTTTAAACACTATTGTTTAAAGGTTCTTGATTGGAACGAATTTAAGTGAAGATACAATTAAACTAAAGCCATTTTAATGTCTTATAAATTAATTCGAGTAGGGGAAAGTTCTTTTGTATGAATACACCCTAAAACTAATCATATAAAGTTAACAAGCAACAACACCCAACCTGTCACCAAACATAAGCCTCCCAATGGCGTGATTGGTCCTAAAATTTTAATCTTATTGCCTTTTGCCGAAGAAATGCACAGGCCATAGATACTAAACGAAAACAAGATAACACCTAAAATGAAACACCAAGCCATTGCTTGCTCCAAAGTTGTGCTAAATGGCAATTGAAACCCAATAACCAATAACACAATGGCGTGATACATTTGGTATTTCACACCGGTTTCGAAGCTTTGCATTTGCTCGGGAGTAAATAGTTTCTTCAAGGCGTGTGCTCCAAAGGCACCTAAAATAATGGCCAAGGCTCCAAAAAACGTTGCTGCTAGTAATACAAATTGTGTGGTCATCTTATTTTGGTTTATGTTTTTATCGCAAAAGTAATATTTCCAAACTTAATGCAGTTACTAAAAACGGCAAGTCTGGTCATCTTATTTTAGGGAGATCATCCGTTTTAAAAAGCACGTTTCTTTTAGATTTTCTATAGTCCAATGAATTGAAGAAATGATTAGATCGTACAATCATTTCCCCTTCTTCTTCAATAAATTCCACGCGTTCCTTAAATTTAAAACCATATTTAATAATTGCCATTGCATTTTCAGGTAATTCAGCGAAGCGCGGTAACCGCTTGTACGTTTTTATCTTTTTTTCATTTGTTATTTCCTTACTTTTGAAAATTGCAAATTGCTTTCCCATATAAAGCTTTGTCTTCATCTTCTGTTTGACCGTCAAGCTATCTCCTGCCCTTAGGAAATATCGATAGTTACCCAGGTTGAAATACCTCAAAACCTCATCATCTGATAAAATAACGACATCGTAAGACGACTTATTTACAAATAGGACATTATTACCTATGTTCATGGCTCCTGCCCTATTGGGCTTTTGTTCTCCAAATGGGTTCGCTCCTGTTTTTACTGGTACGTCTTGTATGTCTCCAATGCTATCGGTATCATAAATTGTCAATAGCCCATAAATGGAATTGGAAAACGCTTCTTGTTTTAATTCAACGCTTCTTTCTTTCCTATCCCTAGCCTTTTCATTGCCATAAATTGCCGCCCCTCCAACTAAAATGACTATGATTCCCAATATTATGGAGATAAACTTCAAATCCCTTAGGGCATGCTTTTTCTCTATGCGTTCTTCAATGGTGGTCGCTTTTGCTCCCAACCAATTCAACCCATTGCCCATGATGTAGAAAAAGGCGACAATGCCGGGTTTAGAGACTATTTTATTGGAGTAACTAGTACTTACTTGCTCTATTCTTCTAACTTTTCGTTTCAATTCTTCATCTCCAGACCAATTTATCAGTTTAAAGAAGTCTTCGTCATACAACGTTCTCTTACCAATGTATAGATCCAAGTTTTCAAAAACATAATCTAAACGCTTGTCTAACTTGCTCACCAACTGAAACCATACCATTTCGGGCAACCAATTGCGATAGCGAAGTAATTTTTGTAGCCTCCCATAGTTCTTTTTATTGAAGGATTCATCCATTAATTGCAATACATCGTCTTTTAAATAGGTTTCTAAAAAGACTTTGAAATCCTCATCTTCCATATTGACTGCGTCTTTAAATGCGGTCGTGTCAAAATTTATTTTCTTCCCATTCAAGAATTCCAAAAACACCTGTTGCGACATCAAAAAATCCACCCCTTCCGGATGATGCCGTATGGATGCCAAGAAGGCTTCAACTTTTTCTGTGCTTAAATTGGAATTTAACTGTTTTTCGGCTTTAAGTAGCTTTTCAGCCCTAATGATATCTGAAGGACTAAATGCTACTGCTTTTTTATCAATTGCAGAAAAAACAATAGGCAACGTAACAATGTAACCCATATATGATAACAAATATCTAAAATAAGTTTGATTTACCACCAATTGCAAAGACCAATTTATCATACGAAAAATCATATGGTAAATTGGTCTTTGGACAAAGCCTATTCTTTTTTGACCATATTGTTAATTTGCCCCTTCCGGCAATTGCTGTACAAACACGTAGGTAGATGTCGGCGGCCCTCCGAATACGGAATTCGACGGGTTGTTGAAAATGTTGTTCCTAATGAACAATACATCGCTCGATGCTCCAGAATACACCGTTACTCCATCCAAATTCGCATCAGTACCTTCATACCCTTGCGATGGGTAACTTGCCACTGGTGGCCCTCCAAACACGGAGTTGTTGGGATCGTTGAATACTTGGCTTCTTATGAATGGCACATCGGACAAGGCTCCCGAGTAGTTCAATCGCCCATCTCCATTGGTATCTCCTGACCACATAGCCGTTATTCCACTTGGCATTCCAAAAGTAGTTTGGGCATCCGTTCCATAGATTATTTGATTGTTGGCATCTGTGTAGTCTATCAAAGTTACCTCATTGGTCAAGGAAAGAGTATTCAATGTCATAACTCCTAAATGATTACGATGATTTATCACTATGTAATAATCTCCTGGAATCACTCTAAAAGCAAGGTCTGAATCTCCATCTATACCAACAACATCTCCATCACGTTGCAATAATGCAGATTGTCCTTCCACAACCTGAGTATTGTCTGCTGAATCCCTTAATTCAACATATACCCAATCTACTATGTTATCGTCCATAGCCCCCATTGTCAATGTTCTATCATTGAAAACTGAAACATCACAGATCAAAGCATCTTGATATGGACTTGTAGTTGGAATAAGTCCCTCTACTCTTAAATCGTCTCTCATCAAATTTTCCTCACCCATATTTGGATTCATTGCAGCTCCTTGCAAATATATTTTTGGAGCTATTTGCAATGGCTCATTACCTTCTATGACAAAGTCGTCCAAAATAATACCTTCATTTGTTATGACACTATCTGAATGCAATGTTACCCTAAATACAATATTGTCTGCAGTGGTAAGGTCCGTCTCTCCCAATGCTGCATTAGCAGTAAAATCATATGAATACTCCGTCATAGTTGTATTAGTTCCTGTCCATTGTGCTCCAGGGCAACCTATACAATCCCCTTCACTATTATACCAATTGGGTTGGCTATTGATGCTTCCTAAATTAGTCCAACTTTGTGCCCCATCCAATGAATATTGCACATTCGCCCAATCCCAGTTTTCTTCCAATTGATATGCCATTTGAAATTTGAGTACTGGATTCAAAATACTGGTAAAATCATAACAATTGGACATTAGACTAGCACTGACGTCTACAGGGTAGTTTCCTGACAAGTTGGTTCCATATACCTGATTTCCAGTAGATGTAACATTCAATACAGATCCTGTAGGTACTCCATACTCCCATACTCCATTTTCAACGATTAAAGCATCTGATGCATTTTCAAAAGAATTGATCACATTGAATTGCCCTGA
This sequence comes from Bizionia sp., assembly GCA_020631395.1. Classification (GTDB taxonomy): domain Bacteria; phylum Bacteroidota; class Bacteroidia; order Flavobacteriales; family Flavobacteriaceae; genus JAHDHI01. Next base: position 30,448 of record JAHDHI010000021.1, on the reverse strand, counting down.
GTCATTGATGCTGAAGTTTTGAGTTCTTATGTTATTGTTGACATTACCATCATTTGCAATTGTCGCATTTACCTCAAAAACATACGATCCAGATGGTAAGCTAATATCTGGCAAATCGATTACTGTTTCTTGATTTGAAGTCAATGTCCCATTCCAAGTATGGTTAGTAGGGACTTCTCCTTGGGCTCCATAGGTTATATTAATTTCAGTTATAACATTGATCCCATTACTTCTTACCTTAATTTGTGGAGAAATTTCTCCACAACTTGCACCAATATTGTCTGGGCTATTGATAGCCAAAAGACTGACATCATTTTGAAGTAATTGTATAGGAATAGAAGATCTCCATAACCCTCTTCCATACGTTGCAGCCGTAATGGACTGATCTAACAAATTGATCTCCAAATCTCTGATATCCGTATTTGGTAGATTGGTGAAAAAGGGTTCCCAATCTGGACTACTGTCATCTAACCTATAGACTCCTAGATCTGTAGCAACAAAAATAGGATTCAATGAATGGTCACCTTGATGAACTACTGTCGTAGGAAATTCTCCAGCTGGCAAATTACTCGTTATATCTGTCCATGTGTAACCACCGTCTATGGTTTTAAACACTCCTTTATTGGCATAATCACCATCAGTTGTTATCCACATGATATCCGGGTTGGTTTGATGTATAGCAATATCTGAGATGGCATTGCCAACCACATTGGTATTGAAGTCATACGTCACACCCCCATCTGTACTAACACGTAGATTCTGGTGACCTGAAGAAACAATCCGCATCGGATCTGAAGGTGCTATTTCCAATTCATCTGTATAACCTGTAACCACCGAACCGACCGTTTCCCATGTGTTTGTACTTTTATTTAATTTGAAAAGTCTATCCCATGCTGCATAAATTTCTCCATTACCATCTGAAGCCAATGGTGTTTCCCAAACGCCAGTACCTGCATTTGATGGTTTACCAACCCAAGTGATATAGCCATCTCCTTGATTGGAAATGTATAAACGCTGACCACCCTGCATAAACCCATAATAAGTATTGTCGTCTGTAGGTGTTATCAATGTATTTATTCCATCTCCTGGGTGATAGCCTCTCCAATCCCCATTAACACCTAACCCAAAACCACCGTTATCCTGAAGGCCTCCAGAAACATTGTTAATATTGCCTTCTGCAACCGCTACATTGAAAAACTCTCCAATTTGTAAGCCTGCACTATGATCTTGAAATGTAGTTCCATTATCGATAGTCGAATACACCCCACCATCACTTGTACAAAACATACGTCCATTGTGAGACCTCAACGAATGAATATCCGCATGGGTATAAGCATCTGTCAATTGATCCCAACGGTTTAACTTATTCCAAGAAGTTCCCCCATTTGAAGATCTCCAAACATCCATCGTGCCCACATAAACTTCATTTGCATCGGTATCAGATACTCCAATAGCCATATTATACCATACTTGGGCATTTCCAATCAATGTATGACTGTCGGCATTTCTCAAATTAAAACTTGTTCCTCCATCTGTAGATCTATAAATACCGTGTTGCCACCTGTTGGTCTCATCTACCGAAAATAGATATACATAATCGGAATTGGCAGGTGTAACATCTATAACCATCCGATGTGTATTGGTAGGTACACCATTAGTTACTTGTACAAAATTAGTCCCACCATCCGTAGATTTATAAAACGCAGTTGGGCTTACCACATATACTGTTTGCGCATCCCCAGGTTTAAGGCGCATGTCACGAATGTTGTTACCATTTAATGTTTGCGTCCAAGTTGCACCGGCATCAGTAGTGGTATACACTCCATCTGTTCCCGAACAAATCAACTTGTTTGAATTGGTAGGATCAATAAAGATTTCACTAAGTGCTGCACTACCATTCAGGTTACTCGCATTCAAACCAGTAGAAACCCAAGTTGCTCCACCATCTGTAGATTTGTAGACTCCAGTTGAAGCTGCATATACATAAACACCATCATCATCTCCCGTTGTTATATATATTGTATTGGGATCATTGTAATCTACAGCTACAGCCGACACGCTAACCCTAGGCATCTCATCTGTTAATGGTTGCCACGTACTTCCGGCATCTGTTGTTCTCCATAATCCTCCACCAGGAGCACCTACATACCAGGTATTACCATTACTAGGATCTACTGTGATACAATTCAAACGTCCCATTCCAGCAGGTTGCGCATTTGCTTGCGTATAATCGAAAGGTCCGATGGAATACCAACTACTCTGGTCTACCATTTTATTGGCCTGTCCAAATGCTTTTTTCTGCTCCCAAGCACTCAAAAGATCCTGAGCCGTGGGTAAATATCCTTTTTCATCCACACGAGAACTCCAAATGTTCTCAAAACGCTTAAATGGTTTATATCCGCTTCCTTTGGCATTTTTATCATGAGTTAACCAATAGCTATCGAAAGCTTGCTGAATCTCTTTGAAAGTAGGGTTCTTTCTACCTTCTTTTTGTAATTGTCTTAACCACGGTTCTTTAAAGTTTTGCTGAGCCCATATCGTTGTGCTGAATATCAAAGTTACTAGAAGTAGTGTTTTTTTCATAAGTAGGTTATTTATTTTCTTTATTTATCTATGACAGACAAAAAGCAAGACACCCTATTTTATTTGCATGTGTTAAAAAATAGAATTTGTTCCAGCTATTAAACAAACTCCCAAGCTAAACTTGGGAGTTCTTATATAGTGCTATTATTTATCTCTTCACTGTAATAGCACTAATCTTGATTATCCAATTTAAATAGAACGTTCAATTTTCCGGCAATTGTTCTGTAAAAACAAATGTTGATGTTGGAGGTCCTCCAAATATAGAATTGGAGGGGTTATTGAATATGTTGTTCCTTATATACAAAACATCGCTTACTGCTCCAGAATACACAGTTTTTCCATCCATGTCAACATCTGTCACATTATACCCTTGGGATGGGTAACTTGCTACTGGCGGTCCTCCAAATACAGAATTATCGGGGTCGTTGAATACCTGACTTCTTATGTATGGCACATCAGACAATGGTCCCGAATAATTTAAACGACCATCATCATTAGCATCTCCAGCCCATAGCGCTACTACTCCACTTGGCATGCCAAAGCTTGTTTGGGCATCGGTACCAAAAGTAATCTGGTTATTGGCATCTGTAAAATCTACTGTTGTTAATGTATTGCTTAAACTAAACGTATTCGCCGTCATAATACCTAAGTGACTTCTATGTTTAACAGCTATGTAATAATCTCCAGAAAGCCTATTAAATAGTACTGGTGAAGTTCCATCTATAGTACTTACCATATCTCCATCGCGTTGCAATAACGCCGATTGTCCTTGAACTACAGTAGTCGAACTACTTGCGTCTCTAATTTCAACCCAAACCCAATCCACAATGGCATCATTTCCTGTTACATTAAATATTGCGGCATCTATTGTTTTAGCATCTACATAGGGACTTGTTGTTGGCATTAAACTATTAACTCTCAAGTCGTCACGCATTAATTGCTCTTCTCCAACATTAGGGTTTATTGCTGCTCCTTGTAACATTACTTTTGCTACTATAGGCAACTCATTACAATACCCGATAGCGTCTACAATTGTTACTGTAGCAGTTTTTTCTGTGACATTTCCATTAGTATCGGTAGCTGTAAGTGTTACCGTATTTATTCCTAAGTTAGAACAATCGAAAACTGTTTGCGAAGCTATAAAAGTGTCTACGCCACATGAGTCTGCAACCTCTCCTGTTATAGGTATAAAAGCAACCACATCATTTGAAGCAGACCATGTAGTTCCATTACGTCCAGGGACAATAATTGCTGCTGTGCCATCTATATTTTCAAGGCCTTGAGTTTTAATGTTAGATAAGTCTGGGATGTTAGTTGAATGAATTTCAATACGGTTGGTTCCTTCAAAAAGTTTTACTTGTGTTGTAGTTGCTTCCGTATTATCAATAAAATCAATATGTAATACGGTATCAAAATCCATAATTAAAATACGGTTTGGTGCCGTACCAATAGTTTGGTAACGAATAGTTCCCCCTTCAGTAGGATCATAATCATCCCAATCGAAGGCAATTAAATTGTTTGGTTCAGTAACATCAGGAAGTGTCTGTCCTTCGCAACAGCCATCATCACTATTTCCTGAAAACGTTATAAATCCGTTAGAAGAAATATAAAAGTCATTGTAAAGCACTCCATAAAATGCAAATTCAAAACCTATTGGCAATGCTGAAGAAACTTCATCATCTTGAAGCGTAATTTCTGTCCCAGTAGCTGAAATATCTTCTCTATTAAGTGTTCCCGTTTGATCCATTGTATAATCTGAAGCTAATGAATCCAATCCTAAAAAATCTTCTGCTATTAGTGAAACGGTTCCATCCATAGTAACATCAAGTGTTATGTCTTGGGTTATAAAAGTAGGCCCTTCATCATCTACCACAGTGACATCATAACTACAAGTAACGGCGCCACCTGTATTGTCTAAAGTATCATACGCATATGTTGTTGTTGTTCCTACAGCCAGAAATGTACCGCTTGGTGGCCCAGCTGTTACGTTACTCGAACAAGGATAATTATATGTAACACCACAAGCTTCTGGTTCTGCTTGTAAGGTTATATTCCCAGGGCATGGAGGTACTGTTATGGTAACTGTTGTGGTACAAGTTGTTTCGTTGCCTTCTCCATCTGATGCAGTGACCGTGACTAGATTGTCCCCAATATCTGCACATATAAATGTAGACTTATCCAAAGATATATTTGCAATTCCACAATTATCTGAAACGCTTTCTACTAAATCACTTGGATTAAGTTCTACACTTCCTGAATCAGCTAAATCTATAGAAAACGATGCTACACACTGCACTACTGGGAGGATATTATCCCTTAAATTAAAAAATACAGAAGCTGACGACATATTCCCATGTACATCTGTTACCGTAATAATGGCATTATTAAACCCAAGATTACTACAATCAAGCATTGCTGGACTAATCACTGTGCTTGCAATGCCGCAATCGTCTGTAACCGTTGTATTTAATATTGCCAGATCTAACGTTAGCTCCCCATTGCTATCCAACTCAAGATCAAGAAAAGGTGCTGGAGGGGGCACATTTATTACTGGAGGACTTTCAAAAACAGTTACTGTTACATTAATTACTGTAGCATTATTTTGCTCGTCTGTAGCGGTAAATTGTATGGGATTATCACCTATCTCTGAGCAGGTAAAATTGGTTTGACTTAAACTTAAGTTTATATTGGCCTCTGCACTACAGTTATCGGAAAGTGTAAAGCCAAAGTCAGCTGGATTTACTGTAGCATTTCCTGTAGTATCCAAGGTGACCGATATGGATGGTGTTGCTGCTGGCGAAAGGTCACCACGAACCCAAACACGGTGGATGGTACTTTGTGTATTTACAGCGTTATCGTCTACCTCCCAACGGTTTCCATTTGCGCCTCCTCCACGGATCCCCCAATGAAATTGGCCGCTCCTCCAAAATGGAAACTCCGTTAATGCTTTGTCTCCTTGATTTGAATATACATTAAAAGCGGCTCCAGGGATATTGGCTGTATGTCCGACCAATGCAGTAAAGTTAGTAGGAATATTAATTCCCGCAACGTTACCTAGGCCAGTTTTAAGGTAACTTAACACATTAGTATAAGATGTTTTAAAGTTGACAATACGATTATGCCCAGTTGTTTCTCCATAAAAGCGAACTTCTTCAAAATCAATTGTGGCTGCTAAAGCATTTCCCATATGCCCCCAATTGGCAGTTCCTGCCTCATTATCGCCTACTGTAGAGGAGCCTAATAAAGGGAGATCGGTATTTCGAATGGTAAGATCGGTATTATCTCCTGCTAAGTGGACGTAATTTAGTACCATTAACCAGCCACCACCATCGGTGTCATTATCAAGAACCCCTTGAAAGGTACTGTTGTTAAAATTAAAATAGTAGGTGCCGCTTGGCACGCCACCCACTGTGGATTGCAACAAGTTTTTAAAGGGGTTTGCTAGGGTTCCATACCCAGCATTTCCAAATACTGGAGCTATGGTGTCTTCACCGGGGCCACATTGTGCCCATATAATAGAACCTAAAAACAGCGCAAAAAGTGACGAGAGTAATTGTTTTTTCATAATTATATTTTATTGGTATTAAAGAGGGCTCTGTATTTAAGACTAGTTTTTCGTTTTATTAGTTAGTAGAGAATGGACTAATGTTTTTAGTTCTGCTACTTCTTGCCTCAATTCTTCAATTGAAGTTTTAGAGAAATCCTCGTCTTTAAGTGTAGTTACATCAGTAGTTATTTCATATTTGTTTTGCAAAAACAACTCTGAAATTGGCCTTGGCGTATCATGCATAGCAGAAGGCATAGCAAAAGCACTGCTTTTTTTGCCATTAACCATTTTAGGCGATTTTACTTTATCTCGTACCACCTTGTAATTTTCAAATCCTTTTCTAACCCCAAAAGCGACCCAATCAAACGTATAGTTACCTTCTCCTCTCATCAGTTCTTGTACTTGAAACTGCGAGGCTTTTTTCCCTACAACAGCTAATCCTTTAGAGTTGGCACTATTTGGGGTTAAATGTAAGGTTATAGTGGCTTCATTTACCGTTTCTTTGTAATGTTCTGGTAATTCGATTACCGCTTTACCGTTTACTAAGGTTGCAGAACCACGTGCATAAGCCCCAGCTTCAGGCCCTTCTAAAGAAGCATACCAAATTTCTTTAGTATTATCTTTAGGATGATCCATTCTAAAGTTTTTAGTAGTACCATAAATTATTCCGTTTCCCGCACCATCAATATACATACCTGCATCTGGGCTACCCGTGTTGTCAGCTACTGCTACAAACCCGTTGTCATTACTCCCATCTAAATTCCCTACTAAAAAATTTGACGAATTTGGTCCGTATATAAAAGTAGCGGCCACATCGGTCGAGGTGTCTACAAATGTTACATATCGCTCTGCCCCAGTATCATTATAGACATTTATGCTTCCCGCATTAGCATATTCTTCTCTAAACCTAACATTAGCTGTACCATTTGCTGCATAAGAAACCAGATTAGCTCCTCCTCCTTGAATCTCTACTCCTCCAGCAACTACATCAATTCCACCATTATCTACTCGAATCTTTCCATTTACATTTAATTTGGAGTTGGGCACGGTTTTACCAATTCCAACATTCCCTATACTATCTATACGCATGCGCTCTGCCGCATTGGTAAAAAAGGTTAGGTCACCTTCAGACCAATTGGCAATGGCCACATCGTTTTTATCTCCCCCTGAGAATCCATTTCCATCTGGACCAAAAAGTGCGCGAGTACCTGCTGGATTGTTTACCTCTATATAAGATGATAAATTAGATGTAGCAACTGTTGATGTGCTTTCAAAAACTGCAGGACGTGCTGAACTAGAGGTTGTTTTAATTGCTCCTTCTACATCAACCGAGATGCCTTTATCTCCCCCATCATTAGAAATATAATGGCTGCCAAGTACGATATTGGTGGTTGCTGTATGATTACCTAGGTTATCCCCTTGGGGTTGGTTTGTCCAACTATAAACGCCATTACCATCTGTAGTAAGCACTTGCTCATCGCTACCTCCTGTAGGTAATTCTATTTCGTTTGTTGGATCTGCATCTGGACTGTTTAATGCATAATTGGCCTGTGGCACGCTTAACAATTGCGAAGTCCCTATAACCGTATAAGAAGTTCCTCCCGTTAAGTCTGTGGCAATTTCTAACCAATAGTTTGTACTCCAGTCGATGGACGAAAAAGTATCTGTAGTCGCTCCTGTCCCCACAGCCAAAGACAATATACCAAAGGCATTGGTTGTTACACTATGGGTTTCGGTATATACCGTTGCTCCAAGGGCACTACCTTGAAGTAATTTAATTTGTACTCCAATAGATTGATTAATTATTAAAGCTCCTGTATTATTTCTAATAGCTGCTTGGTAATTAAAATTCTGAGCACTTAGGGTACTATACATACTTAGAATTAGGATGAATAAAGCGGTTGTTTTTTTTATCATGATCGATTTATTAAAATGAAAAATGTCTAGTTGATTTAAAGCTTATTTACTAAATACCCATTGAATCCAGATTCTGATTGAAGTGTCCAATTGGTATCTCCTGAAGATTCTACAAAAACAGACACATAATCGCCTGCATTTAATTTTAAAATACCGCTTATATGTTGGGTATCCCAACTTGCAGTTCCTGTATCTGCATTTCTAATAGAATGTAACCCATTCCTAAAGCTTTGTTTATTGCCATTCTTCACAATCATTAAACGACTATATGCAACTCCATTCATACCATCAAGACGTACTTGGGCTGAGAAAAAATACAATCCATCAACAGGTGCTGTAAAACGCCCATTAGTTAAATTTAAATGGTTACCATCATTAAATAAATCCCCGTTTACAGTTGCATTCCAATCTCCTACTTCTTTTTCTCCTGCTGAAGTATATACTGTTCCATTAGAGGTAACGTTAAACGCGGGTAAACTTGGTATTTTTACACTAGTCGCTTCTATTGTGTTTGTCCAACTTGGATTTGTACCATCTGTAGTTAAAAATTTTCCTGCCTGTCCCGTTTGGGTTGGTAATTCAATTTCATTGGTTGGGTCTGAATCGCCATCACTTGGTACACTTACCCATGATACATTTCCAAAACCGTCTGTGGTCATTACTTGATTAGCTGTACCATCTTGTGCTGGTAAAGTATACGACGCTCCTGCACCTTGATTATCGCCATCTATGGTTAATTGTCCATTTAAGGTTGTATTACCGTTTTTCAACATCACCAGTGCATCACTCGCTGCAGTTGTTATACCATTACCAATAACAAATAAGCGATCTGTCGCTACATGTGCATAAGCATCACCTGCAACAGCTGTATTATTAACTCCTAAAGAAATTTGCCCTCTACTTTCTGCTTTAGCATTAGTTCCTATAGCTACTGAAGTACTCCCCGTTGCTCTATTTGCCACACCCATCGCTACTGTTGCAAATCGAGTGGCTTGGTTTTCATCTCCTGCTGTAAATGCTGCTGCTCCAGAACTAATGTTATTAATTCCAAAAGATGTTGAATTCGTCCCTATGTTAGTTGTGTCCCATTCATCTGCTTCAACTTCTCCAGCTCTAAATGCACCTCTACTCTTATCGAAAAAGAACCTTTTATCATCATCTACTGTATTCGCATCATTATTTAATTGCGTACTACCAAATACAAAATCGTCTGTAGCAATAGTGCCATTAGCATTACTGGTTACATTAGCTGTTGTAGTAAATACACCTCCTGCAGCTGCATTTACCCATGAAACATTACCAGAACCATCTGTAGTCATGACTTGGTTAGCCGTACCATCCTGAGCTGGAAAGGTATAAGCAGTTCCTGCTCCCGCATTATCGCCATCTATCGTCAAAGAACCATTTAATGTGGTATTTCCATTCCTTAACATTACTAAAGCATCGCTTCTTGTTGTAGATGTACCATTTCCTATTACTAATATTCTGTTTGTTGGTTCTGTAAAAGAACTTGGAGCTATCGAAGTATAAGATGTATTGTAAACACCTAAACTTGTTTGAAGTGGAGTTTCTGTTAATAAATGGGAACCTAATGCATAAGTGTTTGCATTGTTAAGAACATTCCAATCACCGAGCGCTATTGAAGTATCAAAATTTGCTGAATTACGATCTCCAATAGCAACACTATAGATTCCTTTTGCTAGATTGTTGTTTCCCATTGCTATAGTATAAAGAGCTGTATTTGAATCATCCCATTCATCTGAGAAAGCTCTTCCCACTCTAAAAGCTCCTTTACTTTTATCAAAATACATACGATTATCATCGTCTGTAGTATTTGTATCATTAGCCAATTGCATACTACCAAATACAAAATCATCTGTTGCAATACTACCATTAGCATTACTCGTTACATTCGATGTCGTTGAAAAAGTACTCGTACCAGTAACTTCATCTATCCATGTGTACCCTCCAGAACCATCAGTGCTTAAAATTTGTCCATTTGCTCCTCCTGAAGGAAGAACATCATTGTTTACCCATGCATAATTTCCTGAACCATCTGTTTTTAATACATCGCCGTCAGTTCCTCCTGCTGGAAGCGTAGCTCCTCCGCCTGAAGGCGCAGCAATCCATGAGACCACTCCGGAACCGTTTGTACTCATAATTTGATTGGCTGAACCATCTTGAGCGGGTAAAGTATATGCAGCTCCAGTTCCTGCATTATCGCCATCTATGGTCAACTCTCCATTAAGAGTTGTATTTCCGTTTTTAAGTATTACTAATGCATCAGATCTTGTAACACCATTAATATCTGAAGTACCATTTCCAACAACTAATAAACGATCTGTTGGAACGTAAGCAGTTGCATCTCCTGTTGCAATAGTACTTAAATAACCTAATGAGATTTGTCCTCTAGATTCAGCTGTGTTACTATACCCTAAAGCTATCGACTCAAGGCCTGAAGCGTTGTTATCTTTACCTAAAGCAACTGTATAACTAGCAGAAGCCGTATTATTATCTCCCATTGTCATACTATAATATCCTGACGATGTATTTCTTTGTCCACCTAAGGTAGATGAGTACCAACCTGAAGCTACGTTTCGTTGTCCAAAACCTACAGAGAACGGTCCTAAATTTGCTTCATCAAACCCACCAAAACCGTCAACTTCATTACCAGCTCTAAAAGCACCTAAACTCTTGTCAAAAAACATTCTTGAATTATCATCTGCTCCCGTTATATTATTTAACTGTGTACTACCAAAAACAAAATCATCTGTAACAATTGTTCCAGGTGCATTACTGGTAACATTGCTTATGGTAGAAAATACAGCTCCAGGTATAGAAGGTTGATCTATCCAACTGTATACTCCTGACCCATCTGTAGCTAATACTTGCCCATTGTTTCCTCCAACTGGTAATTCTATTTCATTGGCAGCATCGTTATCGGCGTCATTATTAGTTACCCAAGCATAGTTTCCAGAACCGTCTGTTTTAAGTACAAAACCATCTGTTCCTCCTACAGGTAAAATATCATTGTTTACCCATAGTAAGTTTCCAGAACCATCAGTAGCCAATACCTCTCCATTATTTCCTCCGTTTGGAATAGCCGCTGCTGCTGGTGTAGCCCAAACTACATTTCCAGAACCATCTGTTTGCATAATTTGGTTAACAGTACCATCTTGTGCTGGTAAAGTATAAGAAGTTCCTGCACCTTGATTGTCGCCATCAATAGTAAATGTACCATTAAGCGTAGTATTACCGTTTTTAAGCATCACCAAAGCATCACTATTTAATGCCAAATTGATGTCTTCTTGTCCATTACCAATTACAAATAAACGATCTGTAGGTTCCCAAGTATCAGCAGAACCTGAAACAAATGTACTGTACTGCCCTAATTGCACCTCAGACATTGAGTTTGCTATTACTTGCCTTCCCATCGCTGTTGCATGTTGTCCATAAGCACGTGCAGTTAACCCGAATCCTCTCGCATAATCTGCAAAACCACCTGCATTTAACCCAAAGGCGATGGAATAATCTCCTGTTGCATTGGCATTGCGCCCCATTGAGAATGAGTTGCTACCACTAGCTGTTCCTCCTTCTCCCAATCCTACTGAATGATTACCAACTTTAGGTTCGTCCCATTGATCATCAGAAGTATATCCTGCTCTAAAGGCCGCTTTACTTTTATCGAAAAACATTCTGTTATTCAAGCTTGGACTGAATGCCCCATTTACATCTAATTGGGTAGATCCAAACACAAAATCATCTGTAATGATATTTCCATTGGCATTGCTTACCACATTATTTGTATAATCGAAAGGACCAGCATCTGTTGAAGTACTACTATTCATAGCGTACAATGCATAAGGTACAAACTGTAGTTTAGACGTTCCTATGTCTGTATAACTCGTACCTCCAGCAATATCCACTTGAATATTTATCCATTGGTTTTGTAGGCTCCAATCTATAGCCAAAAAGTTGGCATTTGATGTTCCTCCACCAACTGGCAAAGTTATTATCCCGTGGGCATTTGATAATACGGTATGTGTCTCATTGTAGAGCACACTACCTGCTGGGCTGCCTTCTATAATTCTTATCAAGACTCCCATCGATTGATTGGGTATAGGATCACCAGCTGCATTTCTTACAACCGATTGGTAATTGAATGTTTGTGAAAACGTAAATCCGAAGCATAAGAATGCTAAGGTGAAGAGGACTTTTTTTCTCATGAGTATGTTATATGTAGGTTTGTGTAATTATCTTGTTTTGGCTTTGTATCTATGTTTTGCTCATAAGTATGACAGCAAAAAAAAAAGACACCCTATTTATTTTTTCAACTATTTTCTAAATTTTCAGCTAAAATAGTTCGTTGAAGCGTAGGAACACTTCTTTTGAATAGGTACAAAATAGTTACAAAATCAAAAAAACAACACGTAAACCACTTATAAACAGGTGTTTACAATGATTTTAAAATTGCTTTAAAAACACATCCAGTCCAACATCCGAAGTTAAGTTAAGCTTCTTTCTCAATCGTTTTCGTCCCATATACACCGATTCTTGTTCAATATTTTGAAGCATTGCGATATCATTTGTAGAGAAGTCCAATCGAATGAGTGTACACAATCGTAGGTCGGTTTTTGAAAGTTTGGGATATTGTAGCAATAATGATTGATAGAATTCATTGTTTAGACGATCGATCTTATCTTGAAAGTTAACTTTATTCGTTTCAATCAAGGTTTTATTTTTGATGTCATTTTCCAGTTCATCAAATTGTTTTCCTTTGGATTGTCCTCTCGAAGTTCTTATTTCTTTCAGTTTATCCAACAAATAACTTCCCCATTTTTGATTTTCGGAAATCGCAAAGGCTAGATCAACCAAATCTTTCTGTTTATAAGTTATCTCCGCTTTCAACAATTTGTTTTCTAACTCGGACTTTTCTATTTGCTGGGCTTTTAACAGTGTTCTCTCTCGAAAACGCAATAAAACCCAAAAGAGACTCAAAGTTATTAGTACATACCCCATATATGCAAGGTTAGTACGATACCAAGGTGAAAGTATTCTTACTCTAAATGATTTAAAGTCTTTAGTCCAAATGCCATCTCCGTTGGCTGCTTTGATTTTAAAAGTATAATTCCCTGGTGGCATGCTCAAATAATTTACCTCATTGTCTTCCGTATCGTGAATCCATGGTTTTTCCAACCCTTCCATATAGTAGCTAAACCTATTCTTTTTAGGTGCTGTAAACTCCAAGGCAACGAATTCGAGAGAAATGCTATTTTTTGAATATGGCAAAGTGATGCCATCTGTTTTCTCCAAAGCTTGACTTAGTATTTTTGAAGCATCATCTGTTGTTATCCTTTCATTGTTAACTTCTAAACCTGTAATCCAAACTTTTGGAGTGTGATCGTTGTTTTCAAAATCATCCGGATGAAAAACATTCAATCCATTGATTCCCCCAAAACACATTTCACCATCACTTGTCTTTGCATAGGCATAAGTATTAAACTCGTTACTTTGCAAACCGTCTGCTTTGGTATAATTACGAATATGCCTTGTTTCTTTATTTAGCACGATAATGCCATGATTGGAACTCATCCATAGATTGTTCTTTTCATCCTCTAGAATGCCATATATTACATTATTGGGCAACCCGTTATCTACATTATGATATGCCATAGCCTGCGTTTTTAAATTCATTTGATGCAAACCTCCTCCTTTTGTGCCAATCCAAAGGACATTCTTATTGGATGAATCTTGTAGAAGTGTCGACACCTCGTTATTTAACAGCCCATTTCTATCATTCCATAATTTGACTTTGCTTTTTTCTGCATCTTGAACATTGCACTGAATCAATCCCTTTGATGTTCCAATCCAATAATTGCCATTACTCGTCTTTGTAATATCGTAACGATTGTAGTCTCCCACATCTTCGTATAGATCAAATGCAAGCATTTTTTTATCATCAATGCTATATGCAAACAGTTTTGAATCGTATGCTATAATAATCTCATTGTCAAAACCGTTGTATTTTATCTGAGGGCTTAAGACCATACTTGAACTTGGAAGCTCTATTTCATCTACAAGATTTCCAGCTTCATTCACATAACCAAAACGGTATTTTCCAAAGTGCCAAACCAATCCCCATATGCCGTTATTCTTATCCGTTGTAAAGAAACAATTATGATTGTTTTCAAGTAGTTTATTTATTCTATTGTTTTTTTTATCAGACTTGATTACAAAAAGTTTTTCAAAAGTGGTGGGGTTGTCAATGAACAGGTCTGTATCGTTGAAAACAAAAGGCTTGGCATAAATGGATTTTCCAGTGAATAATGTTTCAATGTTCAATTCTCTTGGTGTAATTTTCATAACTCCATTTCCAGCAGTTGCTATCCAAGTCACACCTGAGCTGTCCACCAACACATCATTGCTATGTGTTTTCAATCCTGAAATAACAGAAGTTGCATCTGAGCGCTTTATTTCCTTTTTGGATAGTATTGCTTCGTCAAAAAACAAGGATTCTTTCAGCTCATAAGAATCTATCATAATTCTCCCAATACTCTCCAAAGGTGAAAAAGTTGCTACTGGAAAATCTGTTTTTAACAGGTGCCATTTATTTTTATTTAAAACATATAGATTATCATCTCCCCAAATACTAAACAATAAAAGATCTTTGTATGTTTTAAACCAAAACGTACCAAACCTTTTGGGTAAAGGTGAATCATTCAACCGCGTGACTCTTTTTGTTTCAAGGTCCAACTCACTAAATGCATATCTGTTATCATCATTCTCTTCATATCTCGTTAAAAAAAATAATTTACCGTTATAAACACAGATGTAATTAGGTATGAATTCATCTTCAATTTTAATTTTTTCAACTGTCCAGCTGTTGCTCTCCAACCTTGAAGAGTGGATTGTATTATAAAAAGCTTTTTCAAACTTTAATTTATATAGGGATTTTGTTACTATTTCACTCAACCAATAATTACCAAAAGGGTCTTTGACGACTTCTAAAACCTCGGGTTTCAAATCTGTATTAATAAAATTCGGTAATTTTACTTCATGAAATTTTTTGGTGCTTTTTTGATATATGCCAACTCCACCTAGAGTTCCTATCAATATAAACCCATCATCATCGAGTATTGCAAGAACATTGTCATGAATTATCGTGGTGTTGTCTTTTGCATTCTTTGTATGAATTTCAAAATTACGCCCATCGAATCTATTGAGCCCATTTTTAGTTCCCATCCATATAAATCCTTCTTGATCTTGAATTAACGAAGACACAAAACTTTGAGACAATCCATTTTCTATCGTCAAAAATTCTGGTGCTATTTCTTTTTGAGCATGCAATAACATACCAGCCACAAAGTACAATATGGTTAAAAAGCTTCTAAACATAACATTGCAAAAATAAAAAAGAAAGTTACTTGATATTTTTTCTTAGCATTGTAAATATATCAATTATGACAATGTATTGTCGCATTGGGCAAAATTAGGCTAATGAGTATGATTATTTGTTATTGACCTACTCTTTAAAATGCCGAAAATTAATCCTCATAATTTTCATATGTTTCGTTCTTGCAAATTGTAAGCTTTCATAAATTATATGAAAGCTTACAATCACTACACTCATCTTAGTCCAAGACAAATTTAAATCCTGTAGAAATTATGCTAGCTTTCAAACCATCACTTCTATTGTAAATGCCATATTTCAAATCGAATGACTTCAATCCCAACTTGAAAATTTTAAATTTCGTAAATACATCTGTATACTTGAATCCCAAACCGTATTGGTGACTGTTGAATTTTGACAAATCATAATCGGAAGTATAAAATTCAGAAGTGGACAAATGCGTTTCATAAGGTGCAAAATAGTCGACTGCCGTTTGATTGTAAAAACGATATGTTGGATATAGGGTAAATTTACCTTCTCCAAATTTTATTGGTAATTCCACACTTGCAGTATGTGAACTTATTCCCCAATTGTCGAAATAGTAACGATAGTAAGTTCTTAAAGAAAAAGTCTCATTGACATAATAATTAAAACGCGCACCAATAGGAACTTTAAATCTGGAACTTGGCAAACGCTCTATGTCATCGGCCAATTGAAAAACATCGGTATTCGCTGGCGTAGCATAGTTAGGTATACTAGCAGCGTTACCGATGTAATAGTTGGCCTTGTCTGCAAAGTATACACGTTGCATTGGATTGGCCAACCAGCCTTTTTGTTGTACCAAATCAAAAAACAAGGAGATTTGGGCTTTCTTGTTTAATATTTGAGAAAAACTAAAGGACAATGAATATGAATTTCTTGCCTTGTCTTGTATCAAGGTCGTGTTAAATGGAGCCCAAACCGTTGGACCATCTTTATCTATTGCATTTCCGTTTTGATCCAAAATGTCTATGGTACTGAAAAAACCATTGTTCAAATCTTGTCCTGCTTCATTGTATGAGTCCAATTCGGTTGGATATTTAGGACTCCAAGTATCCAAATACACCTGTACTTTGACACCTACTTCTGTATTTTTTTCATTGAACAACTTAGTAAAGCCCCCTCCAAAACCTGCAGACACATAGTCATACTCGGCAGCAAAACCAACATTGGCTCTCCAAATGTTGTTTCTATCATCGGAACTATGGCTATAACTGGCATTTACCGTTCCCCATACATCTTGACTTGATGCTCCAGAAGAAGCTACCCAAGGGCTCCCTGTTACTCCATTGGCTTTTTTGTCGTCCTCTTCTTCTCCATTGCTAGATGCTCCACTGGAATCAAATGGATCCAAATTACTGGATGATGCAGAGGTGTATGCTGAAATTCCTGCATCCACGGTCAAAACATCATCCGCATTCAAAGGAATGGCAACTACAAAGGTCGGTGTGATATCCATAAGCTCTTCATTTCCCAAACCTCCAGTTACAGAAGCATGATTTCCGTCTTGTTCATAATAGCTCATCAAAAAATCTACTTCCGTAGATTCCAAAACACGTTTTTTATACGCATTCAAAGAATCTGTGGGCTGTGTTTGGGTCAAAACGCAAGTCGAACTGAATAGTGCCATTAAAATTAAAACCTTTCTCATATTAGTTACATCCACAGCCTCCTCCAGTTTTTCCACCATTTGCACCAGATGCTGCTTCACGATATACTTGAAAATTGGTTTCAAAACGATTTATGGTCAACGACGACAGTTTCATATCCGGATCGTTGATGTTTACTTTTTCATATTCTTTGACGGCGACACAAGATGTCAAGCATGCAAGTCCCATCATTACAAAAAGAAATCTATTCATATGCGGTTGTTTAATTTGATGTGTTAATACTGTTTGAATAATGCACCTTGCCCATGTCATCGACTATTATGCATTCCACTGACTTCAATTGATTTATGAAATCCAATCCGACATCTTTACCCATCACGAAAATTGAAGTTGCCAATGCATCGGCTAGTTCTGCACTGGAAGTCAAAACACTCACACTTGCAATACCACTGCTTGGATACCCGGTCCTAGGATCTATGATGTGGGTGTAAGTCTTACCATTGAAAGTGACATTCTTCTCATAGTTCCCAGATGTAACTACTGCTTGTTCATAAATTGGCAAAAGTGCAAACACCTTGTTTTTGTTAAGAGGATTCTTTACGGCTACATTCCAATCGTCTCCATTGGTTTGCTTTCCCCAGGAATTTAAATCTCCCGAGGCGTTGATTATACCTGCGATCACTCCGTTTTTCTTCAACAATGCTTTGGCTTTGTCTGCCGCATAGCCTTTACCTATTGCTCCGAAACCAATTCTCATGCCTTCCAATTTCAAAAAGACCGTTTGTTCCTCAGCATTCAAGACAATGTTTTCATAACCGACCTTCGCTACTGAGTTTTCAATTTCCATTTCCGTAGGCATCTTGGTCATGCTTCCATCGAACTTCCAAATTCTATCCATTGAAGCATAACTGATGTCGAAGGCACCATCGGTAAGCTTGGAGATTCTCACTGCTCTTTCTATCAATTCAAAAAGCTCCATGTCTACTTTTACAGGCTTTATTCCTGCATTTTCATTTATTGAAGAAGTCTGAGAGTTGACATCCCAAGACGAAATCAACTTTTCTATTCTTGAAATCTCTTCCACTGCCTTGTCCATGTGAACATTGGCTTCTTTTTCATTGTTGGACACTATCGTGATGTCAAAGCGACTGCCCATTAATTTTAAAGTGCGCCTATGCGTCTCTTGGGCAGTCACTAACCAAAAACTCAAAACAGCGACATATAATACTAGTTGTCTGATCATTTTTATTGAAAAGAATTAATTAATTCGATGTATTCCCTTGGTGTCGACTTCTTGTAACCTACTTGTCCCAATGCCTTTCCCTTTTCATCCAAAACGACAACCAAAGGGAAAAAACCATTTTTGTTGTAACGTTCTGCCAATTGATTGTTATGGTCTTGCAAATCTGCTGTCAAGGCATTCTTTTTCCTTTTCGGGAAATCTGCCTTGAGAAGCGTATAGTTTTCTTTGGAATAATTCTTGAATGTTTCGGAATTCCATATTTCTCTTTCCAATTTCATACAGGGTGCACACCAATCGGATCCAGAAAATACGAGTATGATTTTTTGCTTTTTTTCTTGGGCATTCTTTTTGGCCATTTCAAAATTGGTATTCCATTCTTGACCGAAACCAGTGGCACATGCCAACACCAATATGGCAAACATTGTTTTTCTCATAGGAAATCCAGGGTTTTAATTCTTCTATCTGTACCTATGACAGCAAAAAAACAATGCACCCTATTTTTTTTAGATTTATTTTAATAGTTTGAGTACTTTTGACCATCTCATTTAAGGATAAAATGCCAGAAAAAGAACCTTCTATTTGTGAAGAAAAAAATTATAACAAGCTGTTTCGTGACTATTACGAACCAGTGACCAAGTACATATATTACAAATGTGGCAACCTGCAACAAGCTGAGGACATTGTCCAAAATGTATTCATAAAATTGTGGAAACTTTGTGCCACAGTTACTTTTTCCAAAGCCAAGTCTTACATTTATACAGCAAGCAATCATTCTTTTTTCAATGAAGTCGCCCATAAAAAGGTAGTGCTCAAACACCAAAAAACGATTATAGAAAATACAACTCATGAAAGTCCCGACTTTTTAATGGAAATCGATGAGTTTAGGGACAAACTGAAAAATGCCATCAATACATTGAACCCCAAAGAACGTGAAGTGTTCTTATTGAGCCGAATAGAAAACAAGACGTACAAGGAAATTGCAGAAATAACCGAGTTAACCGTCAAGGCAATAGAACGTAGAATGGGTAAGGCCCTAAAGGAGTTGAAAGCCATACTTGGCAAAGAATTAAAACTATAAATAGGGTAATTGCATTTTTAAATGTCTAATAAGCAAGACGGTAAACGAATGATGAAAAATTACGATACAGATGATACTTTTTTAGGACGATGGATAGCAGGTGAGCTATCCGAAGAAGAACGCATTGCCTTTGAAAAAACCGATGTCTTCAAACAGTTTGATTTCATCAACAAAGAATCACAATTATTGCAAGGCCCCAACATAGACACTGAAGCAGCATTGAAAAAAGTAAAGCAACAGCTTGAAACAAAACCAAGAAAGCCCAAAGTCGTCAAGCTTTGGCAATATATGGCCGTTGCATCGATTGTCATTATAAGCGCTGGTTTTTTCATCAATTCCTCAAAAACTTATACCACGGCAATTGGCGAAACACAAACCATAACTCTAATAGATGGTTCCGTGATAAACTTAAATGCAAACTCCAGCCTATCCCACAAACGTTATTTTTTGAGTAAAGACAAGCAAGTTACCTTAACTGGAGAGGCTTACTTTACAATTACAAAGGGTGATGGTTTCAGGGTGGAAACCTCGAAGGGAACAGTTGAAGTTCTTGGGACTCAATTCAACATAAGGGATAGAGAGGATTTCAACCTTAAATGCTACGAAGGCAAAGTAAGGCTAAACTCAAGCAAGACACAAAAAAGCAACTATGTATTGACACAAGGCATGCAAGTTAGCATAAGTAGCTCAAAAACAAGCGAAACGATTTTCAAAGAAGAAACACCATCGTGGAAACAAGGTCACTCTACGTTTGTCGACCAACCCATCTCCAATGTCCTAGAAGAGTTGATACACTATTACCCCATTGAATTTGAAACGAATTCGATAAATACCAATAGACTGTTTACCGGTAGTTTCATTCATTCGAATTTGGATACGGCATTGAAAGCGACATTGATTCCAATGGGAATTGAGTACAAAAAATCGGACACTGGCAACGTCATTGTCCTTTCTGAGTAAATAACAAAACTTATATTTGTGATTCCCCAACAAATAAGCTTATGAAATTGCGTTACTTCTTAATGTTTTTTTGCCTTTCAATCTTAACACATGCTCAACAACGGCATGATTACATTTATGATAGAACGCCATTGGCTCAAGTAATAAAAGACATTCAGGATGAAAACAATGTTACTTTTTCTTATGCCATAGATGTCATTGAAGACAAATTAATAACCATTGACATCAAACAAATCACGTGGATTGAGTTTTTGAATACCTTGGAATTTGAAACCGATTTGATTTTTGAAAAAATATCCGACAACCAATTCATAATTACACCCAATGAAAATGCCATAACGCATACAGAAACCTTGGATGGTGTCATCATATTGGGGTACGTTACCAGCGGCATAGATAGAAACAAGGATGGATCAGTCTCGGTCAACACCAAAAAAATGGGTATTTTACCTGGAATGACAAATACAGACATAGCGCAAAGCATTCAATTGATTCCTGGCATTTCAACTTTGGACGAGTCGGCCACGGGCATACAAATTAGAGGAGGTTCTCCTGATCAAAACTTAATTTTATACGACAACATAAAATTGTACAACACAGGTTATTTCTATGGTATGTTTTCGCTATTCAATCCTTTTGCTATAGAGAAAGCCACTGTTTTCAGATCTGGCACCAGTGCCAGTTACGGAGATCGCATTTCTGGAATCATCGACATTTCCAGTGGTGATGACATTCCCAAAAAAACGCAAGGTGGGCTTGAAATGGACGGTCTGTCCATCAATGGTTTTGCAAAGACTCCCTTGTCAAACAAGTCTGCCTTGTATGTATTTGCAAGACGATCGTATGCAGACATATGGAAAACACCAACTTATGAGAGCTACGCAGATAAGATTTTTACAAATTTTGGCGTAGCCCGAGACATAAACGGAACTGTTTTGGAATTGGAAACAGATGATGACTTCAGCCCTGAAACTAGCAACAACAAATTTGCATTTGCAGATGTAAACACCAAATTCATTCTCAAACCCAACGATGAAAACAGTTTTTCCATAAGCGCATTGTATACTCGGAATCGATTGGATTTTGATTTTGGAGTAGAAGAAATCGTAGTAGATTCCCTCATCACTCAAAACAAAGGCTTAAGCTTTGAATGGAAACACACATCCAACGAAAGGCAGCAAGAAAAAATCACTGCTTATTTTTCCGAATACAACTCCTTTTACCAAAACAATGAAATAAAAGATGAAACTAATGATGGCATTCTTGATTTGACAGAAATAAACATTCGTAAAAATGACATTGTCGACTTGGGTGTAAACTTTGCTTCGACAACTCAAATTGAAGAGTCTCAAAAATTAACATTGGGCTATCAACTTTCATACACGGATTTAGATGTTATCATTAGCAAAGAAAACCCCATTGAGAACGAAAAAGAACGATCGGATCAAGATAGTGGCAACCTTAAAAATGCATTGTTTGGGGAGTACGCTTTCAGTTTCAAAAACAAAGGATTAATAAATACAGGTCTTAGATTCGTACATTACAATTCTTTGAACAAGTTCTTGATTGAGCCACGCATCAATTTAGAATACCCCCTAAACGATCGTTTAAGAGTAAAAACAGCCATTGAACGAAGGCATCAACCCATTTCCCAATTAATTGAATTCAACCATACCGAATTACGTTTGGAAAACAATTTGTGGCGCCTATCCGATGATGAAAACTACCCTTTGTTGTCAAGCAATCAAATTTCTGGAGGGCTTTTGTATCACTACAGAAACATTAACATTGACGTAGATGCCTATTACAAAGAACTAAAAGGTTTGACCACATTCACCAATGGTTTCAGCAATCCTTTGGAAAATTTGGAAGAAGGAAAAAGTTTCATCAAAGGCTTGGATATCTTGTTGAAATACAAATGGAGCAACTATAAGATATGGGCAGGTTACACCTTTAATGACATTACATTTCAATTCCCCAATCTAAAAGAAACCCCACATAGGTTTCCAGGAAACAACAACATTGCACATCATTTTAGAATTTCCAATGCATTCAAGTTGGACAAATGGCAATTTTCCTTAGGATGGCAATACAGAACAGGCAAGCCATCAACTCCCGTAAACAGCTACGAAATAAAGATAGATGCCGATGGTGAAAATGCCGGTGTAGTAGATTTTGGTTCAATAAATAGTGAGTTATTGCCTGATTTTCATAGATTGGATGCCTCGATATTGTATGATTTCAACATCAACAAATCCAAAGCTCAATGGGGTGTTTCCTTCTTGAACATCTATAACAGGATAAAACCATTGAATCTAATCTACAAAGCCGAACGCAAACCTCTGGATGATGGTGGTATTGCCGTTGAAGGGACAACTGGAGAAACACCTGAAGATCGTGAGTTGATTTTGGAACAAGTCATTCAGAGATTCTCTCTTGGGTTTACCCCCAACATTTCGTTCAAAATGTTTTTTTAACTTCAGATCAAAGAAAATCATTCTTATAGTATTGTGATGACCGTTCCCAAACTGGTTGGTCTCATAAAAGTTTGAAATGCGATAACAAAAATGCCTTTGACGGCGCTTTTTTCCTCTAGGAAAATTCTTTTAATCAAAGAAGGTTAAAGTACCTCCTTTGATTAAAAGAAAAAATCAATTGTTTTAATTAGCCCCTTCCGGCAATTGCTGCATAAACACGTAGGTAGATAAAAGCAAAAGATACTTTTAAGATTGGACGATCATATCACAACATCGCGATGTTGTTTAGCGCACAACGCAATTACGACAAAGCGATAACATACATAAAAAAGGCGCTTCCTATTCGTAAACGAAGTGATAGCATGGATTATGCGATCTCGTTGAATAACTATGGTTATTTTCTATATAGAAAAAAACGATACGATGAGGCATTGGAACTATTGGATTCTTCAAAAATCTATTTAGGGTCACATATGAAGCTTGCAGATGCCAATAATTACATCTCTTTAATTTACAACAAGCAAAAGCACCATGAAAAGGCACTTGCAATACAAAAACAAAGCTTGGCAATTTATAAAACGAACGAAAAACTAGAACGTGTAGCAAACACTTTTAAAAACCTTGCAATCACCTCCAGAAAGCTCAAGCATTACAATGATGTCATTAAATATCAGGATAGCTCACAAAGAATAGCACAACGGCATGGCAATAAAAAGTTGATTGCCGTTTTATATAAAGAACGCTATCACATTGCCAAGTCTCAAAAAAAATATGAACTCGCACTAAAACACCACCAAACTTTTAAAAAGTATGAGGATTCTGTATTTAAAACAAACAAATTTGAAACAATAAAGCTACTGGAGTTAAAATACAATAATGAAAAGAAGGCTATAACAGACAGTTTAAACTATGAAGCCAACAAAGCTCAATAGTAGCTCAAAACGCTACACAACGTACTCAAAAACACTGGCATGCCATATTGTTTTCTGTTTCGGTTCTATGTTTGATAGCTTTTGTATTTGCTTATCGTTATCAACGTAGAATAAACATACAAAATACTCAAAAACAAGAATTGGAAGCAAACTTGTTGAATGAGCAAATTCATTTTTTACGGTATAAGATCGAACACCTTTTAACCGACAATAAGATGCGTACTAACTTTAATGAAGAATTGGCCCAACGGATTAGAACCTTACACAAAAGTGAAAATAGCATGTTGTTGGTAGACGAGTATAAATCCATATTAATGCAGTTGAAGAATCAAGTACAAGCAGAAAAGAGATTAGATAACATTACTGACAATCTGCACAAGATGGAAAATTCCATTGAGTTGAAATTGAAGAAGGATTTTCCTCTGCTTACAAAATCCGAACGCGAAATTTGCCACCTCATCTATCTCAACCTAAGCACCAAAGAAATAATGAATGCGCGTAACATGACTTTACCCTCCATAAAATCCATTCGCTATAGAATAAGAAAGAAACTAGTCGTCCCCAAAGGAGATGAGCTGGAATTTTTCATCAAACAATTGTTTAATGAAAAAGCCAATTGAGATTTCAATTGGCTTT
Organism: Bizionia sp.; assembly: GCA_020631395.1. Classification (GTDB taxonomy): domain Bacteria; phylum Bacteroidota; class Bacteroidia; order Flavobacteriales; family Flavobacteriaceae; genus JAHDHI01. The sequence goes on along the minus strand of JAHDHI010000021.1, from coordinate 6,036 downwards.
TTCATTATAAGGTACTTTATTTCAAATTCTTCATTCACATAAAGCACCATTTACCACATCTATTCGAAAAAGGTTACTGCTCCCGTATGTATGTCATACATTCCACCAACAATCTTAATCTCTCCATTTTCTTGCATCTCTGCCAATACTTCACTATCCTCCAATATTTTGTCAATGGTAAGTTGTACATTCATAGTGGCGACATTGTTCACGAATTCCATATTGGATGAATTTCTCAAACTACCTTCCTTTGGCAAGACAACTGCATTTACCGCAGGTTTTATTTTTTCCAACATCCCAGTAAGCTTACCTAGTTTTGCATCATCGCAAGCACCTTTTACTGCTCCACAAGCGGTGTGCCCCAAAACTACGACTAGCTTGGTTCCTGCCAACTTGCAAGCAAACTCCATACTCCCCAATATGTCATCGTTTACAAAGTTCCCCGCTATGCGGGCACTAAAGACATCCCCTATGCCTTGGTCAAAAATCAACTCGGATGACACTCTGGAGTCGATGCAACTCAAAATGGTCGCAAATGGATATTGTCCTGTACTCGTATCCTTTACTTGCTCCAACAAGTTTCTATTTGCTTTCAAGTTTTCTTGGAATCTTTTGTTTCCTTCTTTTAAACATGACAATGACTTTTCTGGTGTCATTGCTGTTTGAGTTTCTTTTGTCTGTGCTTTCATATCCTTATAATATTGTTATAGGTGTCACTTTTGATTATACTTATGCTGTTTTTGGTCTTAGCTTGAAGAATTCGATGTAACTTGACGGGTTTTCTGCGATTCCTCTCTCCGAAACCAATTTTATATCAATGTTTCTTTCATTTGCCTTAAAAGCAAAATCTTCAAGTATTTCAACAATGTCATTATCTAAATATCTTGTTTTTCGTACATCCAATTCCAAGTATGAATTTTCAGGTAACTTATCCAATTCCTTCAAAATGGCTCCCTTGTTGAAAAAGGTCACTTCTTCAGCCAATGTCATTTTAATCTTGGTTGCACCATTACTCTGGTCTTCTATGTGTAGAAAGTGCGAGTTTTGGTAACTTTTTATCAAAATGACCACAATACCTACTGCCAATCCCAAAGCTATTCCCAATAGTAGATTAGTAAAAACTATACCTATGACCGTTACTACGAAAGGTACGAATTGTTTCCAACCCAAATCATACATTTGCTTGAACAATGCAGGCTTTGCCAACTTGTAACCAACGATCAGAAGAATGGCTGCCAAAACCGATAACGGAACTTTATTCAACAAAGAAGGAATCAAAATCACGGATATCAATAAAAAGAAACCATGTATGATTGCCGACATCTTACTTCTTCCTCCTGATTGAATGTTTGCAGAACTTCTTACGATTACTTGTGTGATTGGCAACCCTCCTATCAATCCTGAAACAATGTTTCCCGTACCTTGAGCCAACAGCTCCCTATTGGTAGGTGTCACATTCTTATGCGGATCCAATTTATCTGTGGCTTCAACACACAACAATGTCTCCAAGCTTGCTACCAGTGCTATCGTAAAAGCAGTAATCCATATTTCGTGATTGGAGATCACTGCAAAATTAGGAAACGTGAACTGTCCCAAAAACATGTCTAGATCTTCTGGAACGGGAACGTTCACAAGATTTTTACTCGACAATCCCAATGAGCTACTGTCCTTGGTCACCATATAATAGACAATTCCGATGACAACCGCTACCAACGGCCCTTGTACCAATTGAAAAAACTTTCCCTTTTTGCTTAATACCTTGTTCCATAGGATCAATATTCCCAATCCTATGAAGGCAATTGTCGTAGCACCTGGATTGACATTTACCAAAGAATTTATCACGCCTTCAAACATACCTTCTCCCTTTGGCTGGACATATCCTACGAAAAATGGTATTTGCTTCAACAATATGATTATTCCTATCCCTGTCAGCATTCCTTTAATAACCGACGAAGGAAAATAATATGCGATGATTCCCAGCCTCAAAAAACCAAAAACCAATTGGATAATTCCTCCCAAAACTACGGCCAACAAGAAATTCTCGTAACCGCCCAAGGTACTTATCGCTGTTAATACAATTGCTGCCAAACCTGCAGCCGGTCCACTTACTCCTATTTTGGATCCACTAAATCCTCCTACTACTATACCTCCTATGATTCCTGCAATCAAACCTGAAAACAAAGGGGCTCCACTAGCCAATGCAATACCTAGACACAAAGGCAATGCAACAAAAAATACGACTATGCTCGCTGGCAAGTCACTTTTAATATTTTTAAACATTTTATATGAATTATACTTTTGGTTGTTCGTAAACCAAAAAAATTGTTAAAATTTATACACTCCCTTTTAATTGGGAAAAAAGACGAAGTTAAATAATGTACAATTTCGGAGGAGGGGAAATTATGTTCAAATAGGGTTTGGCATATCTCTTATAAAAATACTCCATACCATATTCTGAAGATTTAAAGGTTAAATCTGACGAATCGATATTTATATCGAACAACAATTCAATGTCCAAGTCTTTTTCACCCCCTTTTTCTTCTTCTTCGACAACGGAAAAAGATATGGATGCGTCAAAAGTATCATCAACTATGACGAGTACAGTTGGTATGACAACAACCGATAAAATGGCTATGGAAAATAATATAGATATTACTTTTTTCAAGACTAGGGTTTCCTTTAAAATGGCGGCAAATATAATAATACTTTTCAAAATAGTAGTTTTATCATTATAAAAAATGTAAAATCTTCATATGACATGAGTTTCCCTAGTATCTCAATGATTAATCAATTGTGATGGCATCCAATTGATATGAGTCTTGAAATAGTATCTACCTCCATCACATTGGATTTTTTTAAACTTACCCATAATAATAAACAGCTAAATTATATAGACAAAACAATTGAAATTTGAATAATTAAATAAAAATTAGTACTTTGGGGAAAATAATGCCCTTTATTTACTAACAACTCAAAAAAAACCTACCTAAGATGAGAACTACACTAAACCTAACATTCTTAGCCCTTTTCTTTATTCAAATATCTTTTAGTCAAGAAATAAATTATAAGGAAGTAACCCAAATTATTCTTGGGGAATATCACACAGAAGAAGATGTACAAATTATAAAAGAAGAAATTGAAAGCAGTAACAAACAGAAAATTGTGAAAAGATTGCTCAAGATGAACAGTTATCTAAATGAGGCAAATGAGACAGTCAATATTGATGGCTATGAGATATCCAAAGCTTGCTCAGACTTATACATAGCACAAGAAAAAAACGACGATCAAATAAAAAAGTTAAAACAAGAGGTGCAACTGTTAAATCAAAGATATAAAGAGATTGACCCTTCCAATTATGAAATAGTACAATTAAATAAAAAAACAGAGAAGTGCAACATCCTCATTCAGGAACAAAATGAAGCCATAGACAATTTTAGAATGTGTATGATGACGCAAAGAGAGGTCGTTAAAGATTTCGACAAAATTATAGAAGATCTATATGTCGCTTATAAAGCCTTCAAAGCTAAAAAGCCAGTTACCATTGCAGAAAATGATTAACTTCAATGGCCGTTTTTCTTTTGGCAATTTTTATTGCCCAAGCGTAAAATCAGGTAATTGAGGAATGTTACAACTATGTCTTAGCCATACGGCAATTACCTGATCCATTAAAACAACAGACTTTCAATACACATCCAGACCAACTGTGATGAGTTTGATATGGGTAAACAATTATATCTAGCATCTTAAAAATCAATGACACGATTAATAAAACCCTCATTGGCAACATATCTTGTGTGTTTTAAAACAATGTCATTAAACAGCACATTATCCAAATTAAAGCAAACAAATTCATTTGCAGATAAATAAATAAATTGTATTTATTACCATATTCTTTGGCTTACATAGTTCGAAATACAAGTATAAAGGCACACTAATTAGGTTGTTTGTTGATAAAAATTACCAAAACAAATCTATTTGATGTAACTTTCCACCCTATCTAAAAGAAGGGAATCATGGAGGCAAGCAAGATGCTTAATTACATTGAAAACGTATTGGAAAACATACCTACTGACTGGTTGAATCTAACAACCCATAGGCTAGATGTTTATGATGAGAAATTGGCGAAAACCCAATTTATGGAACAGTTTGAAAACTTATTCAACAACAATGATTCAGAATCATCATCACTCAATGAATTACCCACAGCTTACGACTATATTCGATTAGGCCATCCATTATCTTGTGTGTTGGAATGGGTAATTGCCAAGCTAAATCATCAAAAATCAGAAAATGTAATCAGTTTTTCATCAAAGACGGCTCCTATTTTGGCCATTCTAAGAAAAAATCTTTTAGATGACAAAAACACACAAATCCTTCATATAGGTAAATTACCGGATTTTTTCGATGCTGATGTTTTAAAACGCATTTACGGTTACACGTTTGAATTAAAGCAAATTGATAAAAAATCAGACATTTCCGAGTTTAACGGCAGCACCATTTTCATTTCACAACAAGATGAGAGTTGCAATTTTGATCTCTCTCCGAATATTGACTTTTTCATCAATGGACATTCTCAACTTGGAAGCATTCTATTGGTAAATGGCGAACAAAATGACAACTACATTCCAGAAATTCAGCACGTACGAAGAAGGGAAACCATTGCAATGACACCAGTCAATTCTCTTGTAGTCTTGAAATCACTAGTGGAAAGGTCTTCTTTTAATGTCAAGAAAAGCAATGTTGAAAGCAACAAGGCATCGGTCATCGATTCAATTGCGACCATAACCAATGCACATACAAAGGCTCTCGTTGGTTCTAGTGGACTATCTATTCAATATGCCATCATGATGGGACTCATCCATGATGCATTCGAGAAACATAAAGGAAAGACCATTAAATTTATTGTTCCACCAAATTGCTATGGTGGCACGAACGACCAAGCAAGACGTGTTGCCGCTTGCATTGAAAATGTGGAAGTGATAGACTTACCCGTGGATGGTGACAATGACATGGTTAGAAGCATTGATGTCATTTTAGATAAAATTGCAAATGAAGATGCCATACCCTTCATCATTGCAGAAATACCAACAAACCCTAGAGTTGAAGTTCCTCATTTGATACAATTAAAAGAAACTTTAAGTGCCGCACGCAAAACTGCTACTGGAGACACTGCCATCGATCCCGTATTTATTTTGGATCAAACGTTTTGCCCCAACGTGCACTTCTTGGATAATGAAGGAATACTCTCAACGGTTAGAGCCATTTCATATGCCAGCGGGTCAAAGTTTCCAAGTGGCGGACAATGTACTGCCGGATATTGCGTAGGAAATGAAAAAGCAGAAGCTTTGATGGAAAAAATAGAAATGCACCTTAAACTTTGCGACAACGAAGCTACGCCCCTTCAATATGAAATATTGGCAAAACAATTGCCTTCAATGAATCAAAGAATTAGTGACGCTTATCTAAACACTCGTGAATTCGTAAACTTCATCCATGATGTATTACCTGCAGCGAAAATCAATTTTGTTTCGGAAGCATTGGCTGCACAAGGATTTACACCATCCGTATTTTCATTGGACCTTCCCACGAAAGGTAATACCGTCGAAGAAAAAGAATCTTACAAAAGAGCGTTAAATCATAAATTGATCAATTTAATGATTACTAAAATCCCGAATGAAAGCAAGTACTGCGTGAGCTATGGGCAATTAAATGGGTGCTACTGGACGATCCCTGCCACATCTACTCAAGGAACGACCAAAGAAGGTGACAAAGATTACATTGCCCGTGTTGCATTGTCTCCGAATTTGGATCTTGAACTTCATAAAAAGGTCTTTTTGGATTTTGTTGAAAAAATATAATCAGCCGATTGTATTACCCTTTATGAGTTAATAACCGCATCATACCATACTGCTTTTCCTAAAAATTTAGACACATTATTCAATAAACCTCAAAATACCCATACTGTGTTTGACAAAAACATAATCAAACTAGCTAAGGTTAGACTTTAAATAGTAAAATCTACTTTCCGATACAAAA